>JABJEE010000158.1 GCA_018665005.1 Flavobacteriales bacterium | reverse complement strand
GAAAATATTGGCATTTCAAAAGACTATAACGTATATGAATTAACAAATGCTATTTCTGCATTAGAATTGAACAAGGCTTATCGGATTATTAATTATTTCGAATCAAATCCTAAAGCCGCATCATTGGTTCAGGTCATTTCTTCTTTATTTACATTTTACACGCAAATTCTTAAAATACATTTTCTAAAACAAGGATCTAGAGAAGCTATTGCTAAAACACTTCGTGTGCACCCTTTTGTCGCAGGTGAACTTATGAAGGCAAAAAGCAGATATAGCCCAAAAAAAATTGCAAAGAATATGGAAATCCTTCAAGATTTCGATTTAAAATCAAAAGGGTATGGAAATACCAGCTCTACCCCATCTGATTTAATGAAAGAACTCGTATTTAAATTGGTGAATCCATGATTTTTTACGCTCCCGAATGTACCCTTGACCACAACACCTACACGCTTTCAGAAGCAGAATCAAAGCATTGTATTAAGGTACTAAGAAACAAAATCGGAAGTGAGATTGAAATTATTAATGGACATGGGGGACAATTTATGTGTGAAATCATAGATGACCATCATAAAAAATGTGAAGTTAAGATCACTAAAAAGACGCAACATCCATCAAAGGAAAATGACACCCACATTGCAATGGCGATTCCAAAAAGCAGTGATCGACTGGAATGGTTTATGGAAAAAGCTACCGAAATAGGTATTACTAGATTGTCCTTAATTAATTGCGAGCACAGTGAACGGCGAAGCTTTAATCAGACGCGATTAGCCAAAATCACGGTTTCTGCTCTAAAGCAATCCAAAAGATTTCACCTCCCAATCATAGAAGAAACTATTAAATTTGATGATTTCATCAAAAAACACCCCAAAGGTTATATTGGACATTGTAATGTTGACAACAAAATAATGGGCAGAGAAATGAACCAGCTAATGCCGTTTCTTATTGGTCCAGAAGGAGATTTTTCAAATGAAGAAATTAAAAGAGCAAAGGACTCCGGATACATGTCAGTAGAGCTTAGCAAGAATAGATTAAGAACAGAAACAGCCGCTTTAAGTGCCGTTTTCTACTTGTCCGATATTCTGGTATAGAGAAAAGTATTGAATGTGAATTGGTGTTTCTCATCAAGTTCTTGACTCATTATTTTTTCTTCATTCCACAAAGTTTTGTCAAAACTCGGAAAAAAGGTATCCGCATTAAACACACCATCAACGTTTGTAATGTACATTTTCTCTAAACCCTCTAAATTCAGAGCAATTTTATAAATCTCACCACCACCAATGATAAAGACTTCTCTTTCGTCATTTATAAAATGATTCAAAGCCTCATCAACGGTATGAAAGACCAAGCAATTTGTCGCCTTAAACGCTTTGTTTCGGGTAATGATCACATTCTGCCTATTGGAAAGTGGTCGGTATTTTTCTGGTATAGAATCATAATTTTTCCTCCCCATAATCACTACTTGATTTTCAGTTGTAGATTTGAAAAATCTCATATCCTTTGGCAAATGCCACATCAAATCATTGTTTTTTCCAATTCCATGATTCTTGTCCATGGCTACAATCAATGAAAATTTCATCATATCGCAACGGCTCCTTTAATATGTGGATGAGGATCATAATTTAGAAGCTCAAAGTCCTCGTACTTGAAATCCAATAGATCTTTTACATCTGGATTGATTTTCAATACAGGTAATTTGCGAGGTTCTCTACTTAATTGCAATTCTGCCTGCTCCAAGTGATTGAGGTATAAATGAGCATCACCCAATGTATGGACAAAATCACCAAGCTCCAAGTCACAAACTTGAGCAACCATCATGGTTAAAAGCGCATAAGAAGCGATATTAAATGGGACCCCTAAAAAGGTGTCTGCACTTCTTTGGTATAGTTGGCAGCTCAATTTATTGTCTGCAACATAAAATTGAAAGAATGCGTGACAAGGAGGAAGTGCCATGTTTTTAATTTCTCCAACATTCCATGCTGAAACAATAATTCTCCTCGAATCCGGGGTTTCTTTTATTTGTTGAATAATCTGTTTGATTTGATCAATTGTATCTCCATCGCTTGTGGGCCAGCTTCTCCATTGAGAACCGTAAACAGGCCCTAAGTTTCCATTTTCATCAGCCCATTCATCCCAAATAGACACCTTATTTTCTTTTAGATACTTTATATTGGTATCTCCTTTTAAAAACCACAACAATTCGTGGATAATCGATCTCAGATGTAGCTTTTTGGTGGTTACGCAAGGAAAACCCTCATTTAAATCATATCTCATCTGGTAACCGAAAACAGATAAGGTTCCTGTTCCTGTTCGATCCTCTTTTTTTGTTCCGTTTTCAAGAATATGCTTCATTAAATCGTGGTACTGTCTCATACTTCAAAAATAGAATTAAATCGTCTTTAAGTGACATTTATGATAAAGGATTTTTTAACAAGTTAATAACCATTTAAAGACAAATAAATATGTTAATTTTAATTCTATGAAGTTGATTTTACTCACTTTTTTTATTTCTTTCAGTATTTGTAGCACCGCTCAAATCAAGAAGAGAGACCAGGGTATATACAAAGGTCTGATCTCCAGCTATGAAATTAATACGGGCCAAAATCTCATTGAAGTTGATTCCAGTGCCATTTTCATCAAGATTGAAAATTCAAGTTTTACAATAAAAATTGATAATGTGCAATATGAAGGCACATACGAAGTAGAAAAAAGAGAAAAACGAAATTACGTCTTGAAAGCAAAAACAGGTTACTCTGATATTAAAGAGGAAATTATCCTCTTTGGAAGAGATAAAATAATGAAAAGAAAAGGAATCTTTCCTCAACCTGATGCAAGCTTAAGAAAACTTAAGAAAAAGGAAGTTTTATGGTAAATGTACTGCCCTTGTTTATCGTGCTTTGAACAAGTATAGAGCCTTGATGTGATTCAACAATAAGTTTTACATAATAAAGACCTAGACCGTATCCCTTGACATTGTGTATGTTTCCCGTTGGAACCCTATAAAACTTATCAAAAATAGACTTCAAATGTTCCTTTTTAATTCCAATCCCCTGGTCTACAAAATTAATAATCAGCTCCTTTTTACTTCTACTTGTTGAGATTTTAATGTTTGCATTTTCTCCACTATACTTCAACGCATTGTCCGTTAAATTATGAATGACATTCGTTATGTGCACCGGGTCGGCCGTAATTTCATGACTCCCCTCTCCTATTTCAAGTAGAATTTCAGACCCTTTTTTATTTTCAATAAGCTTAAAATTATCACTAAGCTGGACCAAGATTTCTTCAATATTGATTTTTTCTTTATTTAGCACCAATTTATCCTTATCAAGCTTGGCTACATTTAATACGCGTTCTACCTGATGCTCAAGACGTTTGTTTTCATCATATATAATTCCAGCATATCGTTTTATTTTATTAAAATCATCACCATTCGGCATACGCATCAACATTTCACTTGACAAAGAAATCGTGGAAATAGGCGTCTTTAACTCATGCGTCATGTTATTAATGAAGTCGTTTTTAACTTCTGACAATTTCTTCTGACGAAAGATAATCACTAGACTGTAGGCGAAAAAAACCATTACAAGGAATATAATTACACCAATATATATCCATGGAGAGATGAACTGAACAGGTTGAATGGTTTTTGCCTCAACATTCGGAAAAAACACAGTAAAGTAATGTCCATCATTTTTAATAGATAGGCTTTCAGAAGTAATACCAGCATCATCAAGAGAAATGGGTTCGTAGGACGACTCTTTGGTGTACTTTATTAAATTCCCGTAAACAATCGAATCCGTAAAGCAATCATAAATACCATAGACAAAATCCTGATTTATATTCTGCTCATAAAATGCTTTTTTGAGTAAGGTTTCAAGATAATAGGGTTGTAGCTCTTCATTAATATCTACCTTAAATCTGTTGGTTCTGATCTGCTTAACCGCACCATATAAATCTGAACTATCTGATAAATTGGTGTTGATCTTTTCCAACACATTTCTCAGAGCCACATGGCTTTGTTCTGAAAATTCTTTAAGGTTTAAGCTGTCTTCCTTTTCTTGAATGGCAATATTCTTTACTTGCAACTCCATGGTCTTTCGAACCCAAACACCTTGTATAACCATGATGCCGGCCATAGAAATAACCCCAAGTAATATTAAAGTATTAAGAGAATAACGATTCATTATATAAAATCTTACTCCGTAAAGATATCAAATTGTCAATTAGAAGCCTTGAACACCGTTTACTGTAGTATACTTAAGTACATTCTTTTTTTCAGGATGTATACGAGCAAAGGCAGATTGAACGGCCAAGGTTCCCTCATGAAAACCACAAAGAATCAATTTTAATTTGTTCGTATATGTATTTACATCTCCTACAGCGTATATACCTGGAATATTCGTTGAATAATCAACAGGATCTACGATTATGGCATTTTTTTCTAT
>JABJEE010000157.1 GCA_018665005.1 Flavobacteriales bacterium | reverse complement strand
CTTATGGGTGCATTCGTCTTGGTTTTAACCGGCGTAGGTTCACTAAGAATTATTTTATCGTTTTTCGCAGGTGGTTTTATCATGGGACTTCTTTTAAATGCCATCGGTGGAAATCCATACCTAGACTTACCCGCCTATTATCATTTAATTATTGGAGGATTTGCTTTCGGTGCCATATTTATGGCTACTGACCCTGTCACAGCATCTCAAACAGCCAATGGAAAGATCATATACGGGTTCCTTGGCGGATTTTTAGCCATCATGATTAGGGTATTAAATCCTGCATATCCGGAAGGCGTTTTTCTTGCCATCCTATTTATGAATATAATGGCACCAATCATTGATCATTACATTGTTCAAGGAAACATCAACCGAAGACTAAAAAGATTAAAAACAACATAACATGGCTATTAATAAAGAATCAAATCAATTCACTTTCGGCTTTGCTATTGGCTTAGTCGTTATATTGGGTGTAATCCTTGCCGTATTATCAGAAGGTCTTAAGCCCTACAAAGACAAGAATGTAAGAATCAAAAAACAACTTGACATTCTTTCTGCTATGATGGATGTTGAAAAGGAAGGGATTACCCGTGCAAATGCAGAAGTCGAATTCAAGAAATATGTAAAGCTCGAAGATGCAGTTATACTGGACTATACTGGTAAAGTAAAAAAATCTGAAGAAGGAGTAAGTGCATTCGATATTGACATAAAAAAAGAATTCAGAGACAAAACCTTAGCAGAGAAAGATAAGAACTACCCTTTATTTGTTGCAACAGACAAATCAAAGAATACCAGATATATTATACCCGTGGTTGGAAAAGGTCTTTGGGGTCCAATTTGGGGATATATTTGTCTTGATAAAGATATGAACACAGTATTGGGTGTGTCTTTTGATCACAAAACAGAAACTCCAGGTCTAGGCGCTGAAATCAATAAACCCTTTTTTATGGACAGGTGGAAATCATCAAAAATATCAGATGAGCAAGGGAATTTCATGAAATACGAGGTTGTTAAAGACAATTCGGGTGCTACTAAAGGTGACTCTAAAATAGATGGAATTACTGGTGGTACCATTACATCAAAAGGTGTGGAAGAAATGGTCAATAGGACATTGAAAATCTACGCTACATATTTTAAAAATAAAAAATCTTAAAATGAGTTCAGAAAAAGGATCAGAGCCGCTTTTCTCGAAAAAGAATAAAAAGCTCATCACAGACCCACTTACAGACAATAACCCTGTAACGATTCAGGTACTAGGTATTTGTTCTGCCTTAGCCATAACCGTGCAAGTGAATCAGGCAATCGTTATGTCATTATCTGTACTTTTTGTAATTATTATGGGTAACCTAATTGTATCATTACTTCGAAACTTGATCCCCTCAAGAATTCGAATTATTGTACAGTTATTGGTTGTTGCCTCATTAGTGATTATCGTAGACCAAGTATTGGCAGCTTTCTTACCAGACCTCTCTTCAAAACTATCTGTATTTGTAGGACTGATTATTACCAATTGCATCATCATGGGTAGACTGGAAGCTTTTGCAATGGCGAATAAGCCTTGGCCCTCAATTTTAGATGGTCTAGGGAATGGATTGGGGTACGGAGCCATTTTAATTATCGTAGCTGTATTTCGTGAGCTATTTGGTTCTGGCACCTTAATGGGTATACCCATATTTGGAAACCCTCTTCCAGGAGAAGAGTCGGGACTTTATGCTATGGGGTATCAAAATAACAACATGATGATTTTACCACCAATGGCCTTAATTATTACAGGTATCATTATTTGGGTACAAAGATCAAGAAATAAAGCACTCATTGAAGAGCACTAAACATTAAGAAATTATGGAAAGTACATTAGATATATTCGTTAAGGCCATTTTCAGTGAAAACATGATTTTCGCATATTTCTTGGGAATGTGTTCATACCTCGCGGTTTCGAAAACAGTAAAAACAGCTGTGGGATTAGGCGCCGCTGTAATATTTGTATTAACAGTAACCGTACCGGTTAATTACCTGTTAGAAAACTATGTTTTACAAGAAGGCGCACTCACCTGGATAAGTGAAGATTATGCTTCTCTTGATTTAAGCTTCTTGGCATTCATCATGTTTATTGCGGTTGTAGCCTCAATTGTACAATTGGTTGAAATGTTGGTTGAGAAATTTGCTCCAGCTCTTTATGGCGCGTTAGGGATTTTTCTACCTCTAATCGCTGTAAATTGCTCCATACTTGGTGGCGCTTTATTTATGCAAGAAAGACAATTCTCAACAATTTTAGACGCTACAGCGTTTTCATTAGGGTCAGGTATTGGTTGGTTTATTGCAATCGTTGCCATTGCTGCTATTAGAGAAAAATTGAGGTATTCAAATGTTCCAGGTCCATTAAGAGGTTTGGGGATAACATTTATCGTTACAGGCTTAATGGGTATTGCATTCATGAGCTTTATGGGAATTAAATATGGAAAAGAGGTGGTAGAAGAAGAACCCGCAACTGAAGTGACTACAGCAACAACCAATCAACAATTAGAAAATAAATAATCATTATGGGTACAGTATTAATATTTACGCTTATTGCCTTTTTAACAGTTATTTTACTGCTAACATCAATGCTTTTATTTGTAAAAGCAAAAATATCTCCAAAAGGGAAGCTGATCATAGACATTAACGACGGAGAAAAGACATTAGAGGTGGACGGAGGTGGCACCTTATTGGGAACACTCGGTAGCAATGGAATCTTTCTGCCTTCTGCCTGTGGTGGTGGTGGTACTTGTGTACAGTGCATATGCCAAGTAAACGAGGGTGGAGGAGAAATCCTACCTACAGAAGCCCCTCATTTTTCACGTAAAGAAATTGCCTCGAATCACCGTCTTGGTTGCCAAGTAAAGGTAAAGGAGAATATGAAAATTCATATTGAAGAGGAAATCTTAGGAATTAAAGAGTGGAAAGCCAAAGTTTCATCTAACTACAACGTAGCGACCTACATCAAAGAATTCATTGTTGATATCCCCGAAGATATGAATTATAAGGCCGGAGGTTATATTCAAATTAATATTCCAGAAACGCAAGTGAAATTTTCTGATATGGACATCACTGCACATCCTCAGGATCATCCCGGAGAACCCAATAAATTTGAAAAAGATTGGTCTGAAGGAAAATTCGCTATGCGAAATTTAGTCATGAACAACAGTGAAGAAGTTGTTCGTGCTTACTCAATGGCCTCATACCCTGCAGAAGGTCGTAAAATCATGCTTAATGTTAGAGTTGCTGCTCCGCCATGGGATAGAGCTCAAGACAAATGGGCAGATATCAACCCTGGTATTGCATCGTCATATATTTTCGGTCTAAAAGAAGGGGACGAAGTAACAATATCTGGTCCTTACGGCGAATTCTTTATTAATGACTCGGATGCAGAAATGTTATATATTGGTGGTGGTGCAGGAATGGCTCCTATGCGTTCACACCTCTATGAGCTATTCAAAACATTGAAAACAGGTCGTAAGGTGACCTATTGGTATGGTGGTCGATCTCGAGCTGAATTGTTTTATATTCATTATTTCAGAGATTTAGAAAAGGAGTTTCCAAACTTTAAGTTTTATTTGGTCTTGTCTGACGCACTTCCAGAAGATAATTGGACCAACAAAAAAGACGTCGATGACACTGAAGGAGATGGCTTCTCAGGATTTGTTCACCAAGTAGTGATTGATGAATACTTGACGAAGCATGAGGCACCGGAGGATATGGAAGTCTATTTCTGTGGTCCACCGATGATGAACCAAGCTGTGATAAAAATGTGTGATGACTGGGGTGTACCACCAGAGAACGTCAGATTTGACGACTTCGGAGGTTAAACCAGGTTTACTAAGCAAGATTTCAGCAAGGCAATTTCAGCCTCGGAATTAAAGCTATGAATACATATCCGAGCCCTATAACTGCCTTTTGGAACTGTCGGAGGATAAATTGGCTTTGTATATATGCCTACTTTTAATATTTTGTCCACTAATTCCAGAAGAGATTCTTTATTATCGAACTCTAATACCTGAATAGGAGCATTTTCCTCAGAAAGAAATCTACCATTTGTCAGTCCCTTTCTAAACTCAGCTATGTTTTTGTGAAGTTTTATCTGTCGTTCCCTAATTGAAGCATTTTCAACACGCTGAATAATGGAGACATAACTCCCTAATGGCAATGCCGTAGAATATATAAAAGGCCTAGAAAAATTAATAAGGAACTGTTTCAATTCTTCAGAACACAAAATAGCAGCACCATGAAAACCGTATGCTTTTCCAAAAGTTATTATTCTACAAAATATATCATTTTGCATTTCTCTTGCATGGACAATGCCCTTGCCATCTATTCCATACACCCCACATGCATGAGCCTCATCAACTATAAGGTAAGCACAAAACTCTTTTGACAAAGATTGTATGCGTCTTAAAGGTGCCATATCACCATCCATAGAGTACAATGACTCTACAATTATATATACAGTACCATTTATATCTTTTAACTGTCTTTTAAGGTCGTCGCAGTCATTGTGTTTAAATGAGTAACCTTTGGCATTCGAAAGACGAATACCGTCTCTTATACTGGCATGCACATATTCATCGTACAAGATAAAGTCTCCTCTTTGTGCTACTGCCGAAACAACTCCAAGATTGGCATCGTAACCAGAATTAAACATTAAAGCACTTTCTGAATCAAAAAATGAAGAAAGTTTATCCTCGCATTCGATGGCTTCAACAGAATTACCAGATAATAGTCGTGAACCTGAAGATCCAGTTTGGATACTTGAATCAGAAAAATTTTCTTTGGCTAAACCTAGGTAATCATTGGAGAAAAAATCAATACCAGATTGAATTTGTGTTAGCTCTCTAAGGGAACCTTCTTCCTTTCGGTCTTGAATTCGTTTTCTTAACTTGCCATCCATTACAGGGAATCAACGGACTTAATGTTTCTGGGTTCAAATTTGTTTTTGGTTTCTTTTGCATCCTTAAGCTCTTTTTCACGTGTCTCTTCCTGTCTTTTGCGCTCAATCAGGATCGGATCAGGTTTAGTTTCAGGCTGTGGTGCATCCGAAAAGGAAGCCTTAGGCAATAAACCCAAAATCGATAACATTTCTTGATCCTCATTAAATTCAGGATTCGGAGTAGTCAATAATTTATCCCCAGCAAAGATTGAACCTGCACCTGCCATAAAACAAAGTGCTTGCGCCTCCATATTCATTTTAGTTCTACCCGCTGATAATCTTACAACTGACTCTGGAAAGGCAATTCGAGTAGTAGCTACCATTCTTATCAGTTCCCATTGTTCAATTGGTTTTTGATCCTCTAATGGTGTTCCTTCCACGGCCACCAAAGCATTTATCGGAATAGATTCAGGAGGGTTTTCCATTTCCATATAGCTCATGAGTAATCCAATACGATCTTCCTCTGTTTCTCCCATTCCAATAATACCACCTGAACAGACAGAAATACCTGCACTTCGAGCATTTTCGATGGTGTCTAGACGTTGTTCATACTCACGTGTAGAAATAACGTCTTTATAAAATTCTTTAGAAGAATCTAAATTGTGATTGTATGCAAATAACCCCGCATTTTTCAATCTTTTGGCTTGATTTTCAGAAAGCATACCAAGTGTACAGCACACCTCCATATCCATATCATTCACCCCTTGAACCATTTCAACTACTTTGTCGAAATCTTTATTGTCCCTTACTTCTCGCCAAGCAGCACCCATACAAAGCCTTGAAGAACCATTGGCTTTTGCATTTTTGGCTTGCTCAAGCACTTCCTCGACATCCATAATTTTATGAGTATTGATATCCGTGTGATATCTAGCTGCCTGAGGACAATAGCCACAATCTTCAGGACACCCACCTGTCTTTATGCTTAAAAGCGAAGACATCTGTACTTCACGAGGATTATGGTACTTCCTATGTATTGTAGCAGCTTCAAAAACCAATTCCAAAAGAGGTTTTTGGTATAATTCGAGTAAGGATTCTTTTGTAGAATATTCTGGGTTAAATTTCATAATACAAATATAAAGAAAGTGTGTTACTAAGCGTTACGAGATAACAAACAAACACAATACGATTTAATAGCTTCTTGATTTCCAAATGAATCCACCTTTTCGTGTGTTGTAGCTTTTATAGAGACCTCATCCAGATTCACCTCCAAAATTTCACTCAAGACTTCTTTTATCATAGGAACATGAGGATTTACTTTTGGGTTTTCCAATACTACTGTAGCATCAATATTACCAACCGAGTACCCCTTGTCTTTAACTAAAACCATCACATTTCTTAGTAATATTTTAGAGTCAATACCCTTAAACTTTGGATCTTGATCAGAAAAATGAAAACCAATATCTCCAAGATTTGCTGCTCCTAATAAGGCATCACATATCGCATGTATCAGCACATCCGCATCGGAATGACCAACCGCTCCTTTTTCTGAAGGAATTTTTACACCACCAATAAAAAGAGGTCTATTTTTTTCAAGACGATGGACATCTACTCCAAAACCTATTCTCATGGATATTAAGGATTACTGTTTGATGAACCTGCTTGATCTAAATCAAGTCTTACCGTAAATCTTAAGGTATTGGCAAGTGGACTTTGACGTCCATTTAAAGATGCGAGATATGAAAAGTCTATCGCGAACATATTGTATTTCAAACTTGCTCCAATATTCAAAAATTGACGATTACCTTTATTGGGACTTTCATAAAAAACACCTGTACGAACAGCAAAGACATCATTGTACCACCACTCCATACCGAAAGCTATATTGATTTCGGATAATTCTTCTTTAAATCGGGTTCCTTTAACCACTTCGTAATTCCCATCTGAATCTTGGATGTAGTCGCCATTATCATCAGTCGCAACAGCACCAGGAGCGTCATAAAATGATTGGATCATCCCATTAATAACTCCAATATTTGGATTCATACCTGCCAACATGGTATATTCTCCATCAATCACATCGTATAATGGTGGAGTTGGAACCAATAAGCGCTGTAAATCAAGAGAAAAAGTTACTTTATTGTAAGCATCAAAATTCGCTAAAAAGCTATTTCCGATCTTCAAGTTCATCGGTATAAAATCTCGTTCTGAAAGCTCAGAATACGCTACTTTGTTTCCAACGTTATTAATGGTTGTAGCAAAAGTATAGATCCCATCTAAACTACCTATTTTAGCATCGTCATTATAATATGAAAAAGACAAATCTGCCGCACCAACAACACCGGCCTTAGTATTTACTCCTCCAACAGTTAATCCTCCGGTAAGATTAGAATATGCGAATTTACCGTTGATACCCACACTAAATCGTTTTGACAATCTAAAAGCATAAGCACCAGTTAATTCAAACTCACTTGGTTTATCATCTCTAATCACGTTACCCGAAGCATCAGTAAAAGTTATCTCACCCAAACTGAAATAACGCAGAGCGCCTCCAATAGTGTGCGTTTCATTTATTTTATAAAATCCTGATAAATAGGAAAGGTGAATGTCATTAGTCAACTGACGTAACCATGGCGTGTAGGATAAACTAATCTCTGAGGTTTGCTCAGAAAAACTCAAAATCGAGGTGTTCCAGTATACAGAACTTGAAGATGGACTCAAAGCTGTCCCTGCGTCTCCCATACCTCCCGCTCTAGAATCAGGTGTAATCGACATGAATGGCAATGCTGTAGTAATTGTATTTAACTGCAATTGATCATCTGTTACCCCGCTTCCCCCTGTAGGTTGAGCGAAAACAAATGTGCTTGAAATGCTTATAAAAAAGGTGAAAAGTGCTTTCTTCATTTTAAATATAAAAATAGTTGGTAAATATACGTAAAAGAGGAGGTTTTATTGTGCAATTTATCTTAAGATCACTAATTTCTCTGTTTTTTCTGCAGATGCACCGTTAATATCAGTTACTGCAACTCGATAAATGTACACTCCTTTCGCCAGTTGATCACCAAAAGTGTCTTTACCATTCCAGAAAATATTATTCACACGAAAACCCTCCGTATTCACTGTTTCATTGATGTTCTTGACCAATTTACCTGAAACTGTATAAATTTGAATTTGAACATCCAATTGATTACAAGAAAACGGGTGCTCAAACATAAATTCTGTAGAAGTAGAAAATGGATTGGGGTAATTGTATACATTCATTAAGCTCATATTACTTTCATCTACCACGACAAATTCAATAGTTACTTTTGAAGAGTTGTTATTTACATCCCACACCTTAAATTCCAAGGTATGTAAGCCTTTTTCCAGTTGATCAAATTGAAAACGAATTTCACCTGATTGATATGAATCCAAATCGGCAACATAGTAATCGTTCAAGATAAAAGGTTCCGAAGTATTACCGTCAAGAATTGCTGTTATGTCGTGTCCAATACCATTCCCCACTGTATTTATGCCATTTTCATCAAAAATTTTAGCCAATAATACTGGTCTTAAATCCGTTTGCCCTCCTGAGACAAAATTTTCATCATTCATAAAAACGCCTATCTGTGGGCCTTCATTATCCGAAATTCCGTTTGGATCAATTCCTCCAATTACGAAACTCGTATCATAGCCCCCGGCATCAATCGTATTTCCATAACCATAATAACTAAGTTTTCCAGCGCCATAATTTAAGGCTATATCTTTAGGGACTACAAAAGAGAAATCGAAATCGCCATTTACGATAGAAACTTTCCCCTTATAAATAACATTTCTTTGAAGCTCATACTCAATTTCTGGTGAACCAATATCTTGACCCAAGGTTTTTTGAAGCTTAATCTTATCGAAAATAGAGGGTGTTAATATTCCATTTATATCCGACATAGGCTGGCCATTAAAATCTTCCAAGTGTCCTTTAATCCGGACCTTACTCAGGGCCTTTAATGTATCTATT
>JABJEE010000156.1 GCA_018665005.1 Flavobacteriales bacterium | reverse complement strand
TCAGGAGGGTTGACGATTGCAGTGAAGGTATCAATACCAAACATCCCGAGATTGGAAATGGTGAAAGTATTTCCTTCCCAATCACTTGGTTGTAATTTTTTGTCTTTTGCTTTTTGAGCGAATCCTTTCACTTCTGAAGAAATTTCAAGTAAGCTTTTTGAATCTGCAAATTTGATAACAGGAACGAGTAAGCCGTCCTCAACAGCTACAGCAACTCCAATATGAACGTGGTCATTTCTTCTTATGAAATCTCCCATCCACGAACTATTTACATTCGGATGTTGACTTAAAGCAAAGGCAACGGCTTTAATTACCATATCATTAAATGATACTTTAACGCCTTCTTTAGCATTCATTACTTTTCTGGAAGATACGGCGTTATCCATATCTATTTCTAAAGTCAAATAGAAGTGAGGCGCCGTAAACTTACTATCGGCAAGTCTTTTTGCGATGGTCTTTCGCATTTGGCTAACGGTTTCATCTCGGAAAGATTCTTTTCCAACAGGAGCCCTACCTACAGTATTACCAGTTGGAGTAAAGGGGATGTAATGGTCAATATCTCTTTTAATCACCCTACCGTTTTCGCCAGAACCTTGAATGTTATTAAGGTCAATTCCTTTATCAAGTGCCAATTTTTTTGCTAATGGAGATGCCAATACACGGCCGTTGGAATCCTGAACAGAGGCCTGACTCGTATTGGGTGTCTGTTCAGCTTTCATAACTGGCGCTGCTACTGGTGCAGGTGCAGGTGCAGGTGCAGTTTCTTTTTGTTCTTCGGTTGCTTCTTCAACAACAGCAGTGCTTAAAATTTTAGCGACATCTTCACCTTTTTCACCAATTATTGCCAATACAGAATTAACTGGGGCAGTTTTGCCAACTTCCACGCCAATATGCAATAAAACGCCATCATAGAAAGATTCAAATTCCATTGTAGCCTTATCGGTTTCAATTTCAGCTAGAATATCTCCTTCTTTGACTTCGTCGCCAATGTTTTTATTCCAGGCAGCCACAACACCTTCGGTCATGGTGTCACTTAATTTGGGCATGTAAACAATTTCCGCCATTGTAATTTCTTAATTAAATTAATATTCTTTAATGTATGGGTAATCCTTCTGAACGTATACATCTTCATACAGTTCTTCAGGGTCTGGGTAGGGAGAATCTTCCGCAAATTTCACGGATTCTGCAACCTCATTTTTTACCCAGCTATTGATTTCTTCAATTTCTTTTTCTTTCAACCACTTATTTTCTTTGATGATATCCAGTACATGCAAAATAGGGTCTTGCTCTATCCAATCTGAAACCTCATCTTTCGTTCTGTACTTTTGAGGGTCAGACATTGAATGTCCTTTATATCGATATGTTCTAATGTCTAGTAGGGTAGGACCTCCCTCATTTCTTGCTCTCTTTGTTGCTTCTTCAATGGCATTGTGGACATCTTCAGGTCGCATTCCATTTACTACTTTTGAAGGCATATCGTAAGAAAGTCCAATTTTTGATAAATCGGTTACGTTTGTCGTTCTTTGAACAGAGGTACCCATCGCATAATTGTTATTCTCAATGATGAAAATTACAGGTAGCTTCCACATCATTGCCATATTGAAAGTCTCATGCAGTGCTCCTTGACGAACAGCTCCGTCTCCCATGGATACAAAAGCTACGTTTTTGGTACCCATATATTGTTCGGCAAAACCTACACCCGCACCCATAGCAATTTGAGCACCCACAATTCCGTGTCCGCCCATAAAATTTTTTGATTTATCGAAAAAGTGCATTGAACCACCTTTACCTTTTGAACATCCAGTTTTTCTACCGTAAAGTTCTGCCATTAGTACTCGAGGGTCAGTGCCAAGTGCAATAGGATGGGCGTGATCTCTGTAGGCAGTCATGTGTTTGTCCCCTGACTCACAAGCACTTGCTGTTCCCACAACAATGGCTTCTTGTCCAATGTAAAGATGACAAAATCCTCCAAATTTTTGTTGGATATAGAGCTGACCAGTCTTCTCTTCAAACTTTCGGATTAAAAGCATGTCTTTATACCATTTTACATAGGTATCTTTTGAGAACTTGTTCTTTATGGATGAAGTAGACTTTTTCGGTTTTGTTTTAATGGCCATCTTATTCAATTTTTACTTAACAAATATAGAAATGAATTTCTAATTTTTTACTAAACGTCTAAATTACACTAAGGGTTCGATAATTTTGTCACCCTCTTCATCTTTTTTTGAGAATGCTTTATAAATCAAATATACCCCGATTAATACAAAAGGTATGCTTAGCATTTGTCCTGTATTAATAAATAATACCTCGTCTCTTGCCGTTTGTCCAACTTTAAAAAACTCCACTATAAATCTTGCTCCAAATATTAAAATTAAAAAGCTTCCAAACATGAATCCTGGTTTTTTCCAAGCATCTTTTTTCCAGAAAAGAAACATCAAGACTCCGAAAGCAATAAGATAGCAGAAGGCTTCGTAAAGCTGTGCAGGATGCCTAGGTGTTGCATCATACATCTTTATAGTTGAATTCCAGTAATTATGAAATTTAAATGCCCAAGGTAAATCAGTTGGATGCCCTACAATTTCGTGGTTCACAAGATTACCTAAACGAATAAAAGTAGCACCAATCGCTACAGGTGCTGAAATTCGATCTAAAATCCATAAGAATGGCTTATGAACTGTTTTTTTTGAAAACATATAAAGTCCAATCAGTATCATAAGTGCTGCTCCGTGACTGGCCAAGCCTCCTTCCCAAACCTTTAAAATATTGAATGGGTGAGAGAAATAACCTTCAACTAGTCTTCCGTTTATGGTTTCGTCAAAATAGGGGCCGTAAAAGAAAACATGTCCTAATCTAGCACCCACGATGGTGCCAACGATCATGTACATTACAAGTTTATCAAGAGCTTCTTCACCGATTCCTTCTTTTTTAAACATGCGTTTTACAACGAAGTATCCAATAATAAGACCGGTCACGAATAACAATCCATACCAATTTGGGGTTCTCCAGCCTTCAATAAGCTCAGGCGTTACAGTCCAGTCAATTGCTAAAATCACCTATTTATTATTTTGAATTCGGACCAAATATATGGGTTTTATTTATTGCTTTTATACTTTAAATGCTCGGAACGTCCTTTTTTAAATATTTGATTGCTGTTCTCGATGCCTTTACGTAATTCTTTTTGATCTTCTTCAGGTAAATTGAATACTCGTTGGCAATCTTCGGAACAACAGTTTTCTAAAGATTTTTTGCACGAATCACACTGTATAAACAGCAAGTGACAAGCATTGTTAAGGCAGTTTGTGTGAGTATCTGCCGGATTTCCACATTGATGACAAACGGATACAATATCTTCGGTAATTCGTTCTCCTCGTCTTTCATCAAAAACAAAGTTTTTACCGACAAATTTGTTTTCTATTCCATCACTCTTGGTATCATTCGCATATTTGATGATACCTCCTTCCAATTGGTGAACATTTTTAAATCCTTTGTGCTTGAAATAAGCCGATGCTTTTTCACATCGTATCCCTCCGGTACAATACATGACAATGTTTTTATCCTTCTTGCCTTTTAGTATTGTTTCTTCGATGTGGGGTAAAGAGTCTCTAAACGTGTCAACATCTGGGCGAATGGCGCCTTTAAAATAGCCGACTTCTGATTCATAATGATTTCTAAAATCAATCAGTAGCGTATCGGAAGCATTGGTTAATTCATTGAATTCTTTGGCATTTAAATGTTTGCCCGTGTTGGTCACATCAAAAGTTTCGTCATTTAAACCATCGGCGAGAATTTTATTTCTAACTTTTATTTTAAGCTTGAGAAAAGGAAATTCAGCCTCAGCATCGTCTACAGCGTAATTTAGTCGTATTCCATTAAGAAAATCTATTTCGTATAAACTTTCACGAAATTCAATTAATGATTTTGTAGGTACAGCGATTTGTGCATTAATACCTTCAGTTGCGACATAGGTTCTCCCAACAACATCTAGTTTGGACCACATCAAAAAGAGGTGGTCTCGAAATAATTGAGGATTACCGATTTTGGCATATTGATAGAAGGAAATGGTAACATAGCGATGTCCGATATCGCGAAGTTGTACTTCAAGTTCCTCCTTATTTAATTTGTTCCACAGTTGCATGCTATGTGTTTTTTAAATAATTAGTTTACAAATGTAATAGCTATTTGGAGATTTTAAAAATCAATTTCTGTCTAGTAATAGAAACGTGATTCATCAACCTTGATAGCTCGATTCTGAGAAATAAAAATGGTTTTCTCAATTCGCAGGCGCTCTATTTTGTGGTTTCAGATCCGATTTGGGTCAATACTGAGTCAATTGGCTCCCAAAGCTCAATTTTATTTCCTTCGGGATCCATTATGTGTACAAATTTACCGTAGTCGTAAGCTGCAATTTCATCCAATACTTGAACCCCATTTTTTTTTAAATTTTTCACCAACCCTTCGATGTTTTGTACACGGTAATTGATCATGAATTCCTTTGTTGAAGGATCGAAATAATCCGTGTTTTCATCAAATGTGCTCCACTGTAAATAGTTTATCTCTTTTGGATTATTGGCATTTCTAAATTCAAATGAAGAGCCATAATCATTAATGGCCAATCCAAGATTTTTGCCATACCATTCTTTTGTGTTTTTAGAATCTTTTGTTCGAAAGAAAATTCCTCCAATTCCTGTTACTTTTGGTGTCGTATCGTTCATGCTTTTACTTTTGTGTTGAACTGATGAATTTGTTGAAATCGTCTCATTCTTTACCTTGTAGTCACAAGAAAAAAGAAGACCCAACAAGAAAATATAAACTTTACTGGTCAAAATAATATTTATTTTACACAGCCACATTGTGCGTGCGAAGTGCATCATTGAGAGATGTCTTAAGATCGGTTGAGGCTTTTCGTTGTCCAATGAT
>JABJEE010000155.1 GCA_018665005.1 Flavobacteriales bacterium | reverse complement strand
TCTTTGTCAAACGTTAGTCGTTCAGTCTCGAAAATTGAGCTACTCCTATCGTATATCTTTTTACATCCGGAAAAATGAATCCAATCAGGCTTAACATTCTTTAAAAAGAAATCCATGTTGTTTTCATTGAGTCCTCCCCCAGGTAAAATCTCAATTTTACCAGGTGCATATTCAATCATAGACTTAAGAGTGGTCATCCCTTTAATGACATTTGAAGCACATCCTGAGCTTAGAATTCTATTCACTCCCGATTCAGCTAAAACATCTATCGATGCTTTCCAATCTGGCGTATCATCAAAAGCTTTGTGAAAGGTCATGTCTAAATTAGGATAATCCTTACGTATAGACTCAATGAACTTATAATTAATTCTGTGATCAGATAAAAGGGCACCAATTACTATTCCATCTACTCCAATTGATACAAAATATGAAATCTCCTTTTCGATCAACTCTAATTCTTTTTGAGAATAGATAAACCCTCCAATTCGAGGCCGGATTAAAACATGTGTTTTCAAACCAGAGTCAATAGCCAACTGAACGAGTGTGGCCGATGGTGTGACCCCTCCTGATTCTAAATTTTGGCATACCTCTACCCTGTCTATTTTGAGGTCTTTGGCAAGCGTTATAGCCT
The DNA here is from genome assembly GCA_018665005.1 of Flavobacteriales bacterium. Lineage (GTDB taxonomy): Bacteria > Bacteroidota > Bacteroidia > Flavobacteriales_D > Crocinitomicaceae > UBA952. The sequence continues at coordinate 9,934 of JABJEE010000155.1, read as the reverse complement.
CCATAGTAGAAACACATAGTTCAATGCAAAGCATTTGAGAGAATAATAAGAGTTAACACAATCTGACTTTCAAAGATAAGACAAAATATGGGCAATCAAAATAGGACCTAAAACATCCATTTTTAATTATATTTGTGACCCATCATATACATATGTCAGATAAGATAACGAAAACCAAAGAATCTATTGATTTCACCTCTTTTAAGAACCAAGTTCTCAAAGACTATAAATTGGCCTGCGAATCAAGAGAAGCCTCTCTTCTTGGAAGAAAAGAGGTTCTTACGGGTAAAGCCAAGTTTGGAATTTTCGGAGATGGAAAAGAATTGGCTCAAATTGCACTTTCAAAACAATTCAAAAATGGTGATTTTCGGTCTGGTTACTATAGAGATCAAACCATAATGCTCGCCATTGAGGAGCTCACTATTGAGCAATATTTTTCTGGATTGTATGGTCACACGGATGTAGAAATAGAACCTCAATCTGCAGGTCGACAAATGGGGGGACACTATGCTACGAGAAATTTAGATGGCTCAGGAGACTGGAAAAACCTAATGACTCAAAAAAATAGCAGCTCGGATATATCTCCAACGGCAGGTCAAATGCCTCGACTTGTTGGTTTAGCTCAAGCCTCAAAAGTTTACAGAAGTAACAGTAATTTAAGTAGTCTTCAGAAATCGAAAAAATTCTCAGATAATGGAAATGAAGTCGCTTTTGGAACTATAGGAGATGCCTCAACCTCGGAGGGACCATTTTGGGAATCGATTAACGCTGCAGGCGTAATGCAAATTCCTTTGGTAATGTCCGTTTGGGATGATGGCTACGGAATTTCAGTACCAAGAAAATATCAAACAACTAAAGGATCTATATCAGATGCTCTTGCAGGCATGCAACGAAGCGAAACTAAAGATGGATATGAAATATTTGTAACAAGGGGATGGGATTACCCTCACCTTTGCGAAACTTATGAGAAAGCTGTTAAGCTGGCTAGAGAGGAACATGTACCCGTTTTAATCCATGTAAAAGAAGTGAACCAGCCTCAAGGACATTCAACATCCGGGTCTCATGAAAGGTATAAGAGCACTGAAAGACTTCAATGGGAAAAAGACTTTGATTGTGTTGAAAAGTTTAAGTCATGGATCCTGGAATTTGATGCGAATGGCAACACTATTGCAAGCCTCAATGATTTAGAAAAAATTCAAACAGATGCAAAGCAAAAAGTAAGGGATGCGAAAAATAAATCTTGGAAACTATACACAAAAGATATTCACATTGATTTAGTCGAAGCTTGTGCTCTATTAAAAAGCCTTTCTCAAATTAGTTCTCAAAAAATATTTATTGAAAAAGAAATTGAAGGGCTTGAAAAAGCCTACGAACCAATAAGAAAGGACATTATTTCTACCGTAAGAAAAGTCCTTCGAATGGTAAGTGCTGAAAACAATAATGAGAAGCAAGAACTTGCCAACTGGGTAAAAACAATATTGAATAAGGCAAATAATCGATACAGCTCACATTTATATTCAGAATCAAAAGAAAGTGTTTTAGAAGCAAAGCATGTTCCTGCCACTTACAATGCTGACGCCAAAATGGAAGATGGCCGAATCATTCTTCGAGAAAACTTTAAAAAACAACTTGAAAAGGTTCCTGAATTACTCATTTTTGGTGAAGATGCAGGTAAAATTGGTGGAGTCAATCAGTCTTTAGAGGGATTGCAAGAGCAATTTGGAGAAGAGCGGGTATTTGATACAGGAATTCGAGAATGCACCATTGTAGGCCAAGGTATTGGCATGGCTATGAGAGGACTAAGGCCCATAGCTGAGATTCAATATCTGGACTATCTACTCTACGCAATACAGGTATTGTCTGATGATCTTGCAACAGTTCAGTATCGCACCAAGGGTGGACAAAAAGCACCTTTAATTATTAGTACTAGAGGTCATCGCTTAGAAGGTATTTGGCACAGTGGTTCTCCAATGGGTGTTATTGTTAATGCGCTTCGCGGAATAAACATCTGTGTACCAAGAAATATGACTAAAGCGGCAGGCTTTTACAATACTTTACTAATCTCTGATGAGCCGGCTTTGGTTGTCGAACCTTTGAATGGTTACCGAACAAAAGAACCATTTCCAAATAACTTAGGGGATTTTAATGAGCCTTTAGGGGTTCCTGAGATTGTAAAAGAAGGAAAAGATATCACTCTGGTATCATATGGGTCAACCTTTAACTTATGTGAGATTGCAGAAAAGACACTAGGTCAAATGGACATCTCTATTGAATTAATCGATGTGCAAACACTCATCCCCTTTGACATCAATCATACAATAAGTAAATCGATAGAGAAAACAAATAGACTAATAATTGTGGATGAAGATGTAAGTAGTGGAGCTACTGGTTACATATTAGATAAGGTTTTGGTTGAGCAAAATGCCTTTTTTCATTTAGACTCTGCTCCTCAAACATTAAGCGCAAAAGACCATCGACCTGCGTACGGAACGGATGGAGATTATTTCTCAAAACCTAATGTGGATGATATCATTGAAGGTATTTATGAAATCATGCATGAAACAGACCCTTTAAGATACCCTAAGATTTATTGAATTTAGTTAATCTTAACATCATAAGGCAAGCGCATTTGAATACCTTTTAGTGCTTCAATCTTTTGAACAGTCACTCCAATTTCCTTTAAATATGGATGATTCAAAATTGAATTGCTTTTTAAACCGGCACTTTCTTCTTCATCAATCATCTCAATAAAACTTTCTAGTTTATTCTCTTTTACCTTTGGGTAGTATATCAAATCACCCCTATTAGAGCCAATCTTTTTTATGGTGTAGGTTATTGCCTCATTTAATCCTCCTAGCTCATCAACCAATCCCTTTTCTAATGCGTCCTCTCCTGTCCACACGCGACCTCTTGCTATTTTATGGACTTCTTCTACTGTCATTCCTCTACCATCTGCTACTCGTTTTAAAAACAACTGATAAATATTGTCCACTTCTTCCTGCGTTATTTGTAATTCTTCATCAGATAATTTCTTGTTCAATGAGAAAACCGAATGTGAATTTGTACTTGCATAATCAAATTCGATTCCCAATTTATTTTCGAACATTTTACCCGTATAAGGAATTACACCAAAAACACCTATTGATCCTGATATGGTTGATGGGTTTGCAAAAATTCGAGATGCCGCAGTAGAAACATAATAGCCTCCCGATGCGGCCAAATCCCCCATAGAAACAACTACTGGTTTCGTTTTATTTGTTAAGGCTACTTCTCTCCATATTTCCTCACTTGCCAAGGCACTTCCTCCCGGACTATTCACGCGAAAAACAACGGCCTTAATATCCTTGTTGTTTCTCACATCTGAAAAATATTTACAAATTTCAGTACTTGACATCCCAGATCCATCAACTGAAATATCACCCTCAGCGACAATGACCGCAATATCTGGTTCTGAAACATCAACCAATTCTTGATTTTCGATAAAAATCTTTTTACAATACTTATTGAATTCAAAAAAGACCAAATCTTTGACCTCTTTAACTTTCGTTTTCTTCATTAATATATTCTCGATTTCGTCTCTATACTTTGTTCCATCAATTAATTTTAAAGACATTGCATCTTTGGCATTACGCACACTTAAGGACTCAGCATACTCTGATAAGCTATCTCTACTTATTTTTCTAGACTTAGAAACTTCCGACAAATAAACAGACCATATTGAGTTTAAATATCTTTCAACCTGAACCCGACTTGAATCACTCATACTTTTTCTAAAATAGGGCTCAACTGCACTTTTGAAATCATTGTCCGTACCACGAATGACCTCTAATTCAACATCCAGTTTATCCAAAAGTCCTTTCAGAAAAACCACCTCTCCCCCTAACCCTTTCCATTCAAAAACTGAATTCGGAAAAGCATAGGTTTCATTCGCTACTGAAGAAATATAATATGCTTTTTGACTCACATATTCTCCTGAATTATAAGCCAAAACAAACTTGCCGCTTTTCTTAAATTTAGCGATTCCTTGCCTTAACTCTTCAGCCGTAGCCATACCACAATCAATATCACCGATATCAATAAAAAGACCTTTAACATTCTTGTCTTTCGCCGCCTGATCAAGACCATACAGAATATCAGACAACCCTATTTGAGCGTTTAAACTAAAAGTCATGGGATCCAATTCAGTATTAGAAACCTCTCTTATAGGACCATCCAATTTAAGATGTAAAATGGTATTTGGCTCAAGCTCTAAAGGTTCATCTGAAAACAAAGACAAAAAGCCAATCAATCCTAAAATGAAAATGATTCCAAAAATCAGACTACTCAGGCCAATGGATAAAAAAATCGGCCAAAATAATTTTTTAAACCATGACTCTTTTTTTATTTCTTCAATTTCTGACATACAATTAGATTGTTAAATACTTTTTTACAAGAAACGAGATAAATTCAGCCCCTTATCAAAAACGTTAAAGTTTAATGAAAATTTGATTTCTCTTCCATATGATTCGTATAAGCTACCCATGTTTTTACTTCTAATCAATGGGAAATACACCCCAAATACATCTCCAAATTCAATAGAAAGCCCTGCATTGTACATAAATTCCAATTTGAAATCATCCCACAAATACTCATCATAAAATAATCCATGATTTGAAAATAGCTTTATAAAATTAGGAAGATATGGAAGCTCAGCTTTAACATTACAAGAGCTTAGCCAATATTGAGTTGTTCCCACATTCGAAGTACTTGAAAATCCACCTTGGTTATTACTTCTTTGTTGTGCCCAAAATGCGCCACCCGAGGCATTTCTTTCAAAATAATATGATTCCAAAAACAAGTCTTGAAAACCTCTTGTCCCACTCATGGATAATTGTAATTGATCATTATAATAATACGGAGATTCAAAAAGAAAATTCTTTCCAGCATAGAGTCTTACAAAAACTTGTTTATCCATTCTTCGGAGATATTTTAAAGATAAACCCACTTCTAATTCTCCGCGAAAAACACTTTCAACACCTTTTAAATCTTGATAATAAGTTAAAGCACCTTCAATAGACCACTTAAAATCAGTGCCTCCTCCTTTGATGAAGTGCCGGGCCATTATACCAATATTGGTTTTACTAACATCAGCAAAAACGTCATTACGCCATATCCCTTTAACCATCAATTGCTGATTGATCTTGGATATTTTATTTCTGTTGCCAAGATCCATTCTAACATAAGGAGATATTCCAACTAAGTAAGAATCATCATATTGAGAATTTGAAAAAGATTTGATTGACGTTCCCACCTTTATCATTTTGGCATTTGATTTTGGAAGAAGCGTATAAGATAATTCCGAAATACCTGATATTCGTTTACCTCCAAAGCTGTAATGAGGTGCTACGAGATATTGAAAACTATTTAAAGGAGCACTCACGTTATGAAATGCAACTCCCAACATCAGTTTATCATATGCATTACCCGCAATACTTGGAGTCCAAAAAACATTGGATTGATCGCTTTCATTATCTCCAGATAAAAACTCTAACTTAATTGGCTCCCACTTATGAAATAAACCATCGGGATTCCATGTGTTGTTTTGTCTATTCAATTCTGGAATATCCTTACCAGCATCAATTCTCACTTGTGAAATGTCATTAATATCAATATTATTCCAAATAATTTCACGATTTCCTGGTTCCAACCACATATCACCAATCACCTCATTTTCCTGAGAAATAAGATTCACCTGAATAGGTCCGTCTACCTGACCTACATTTTTAACTTTAACATAAATGCTTTTTTCTTTACTTTCTGAATCAATGTGTGATTTAACTTTTTGAATCTTATAGTCAATATGATTGGTTGTTTGGATCAAATCATTAAAAAACCAATCAAGATTTTTACCTGTTTCACTGGTAAACAATTCCTTTAAGTCTTCAGGTTGTGGATGCCTAAACTTCCATTTGTTAAAGTACATATGCATAATTCGATCGAATTCCTGATCTCCTAGGTAATCTTTTAGATAGTAAAAGACCAAACCTGTTTTCTGATACATAATGATGCCATAGTTGGCAGAAGAAAAGTCTTTCGAATGCGTCTCTATCGGTTGATCTAACCCCAAAGAGGAAATGGTTCTGAACATCAGATCACCCATATCATGGTAATCCAAATCATCTAAATGGAAACGACCATTAAGCGCCATGTCAGAGAGCCTCTTATTTCCTGGGTATTTGGTTTGAATGTATCTTACCTCATTCAAAGTATTTAGTCCTTCATCCAACCAGCCATGAGCTCTTTCATTAGAACCCATTATTCCATAAAACCAATTATGCCCAACCTCATGTACAATAACAATCTCTAACTCTTCTTTAGACGATGCATTTCCGATAACGGTAATATTCGGGTACTCCATGCCCCCACCTGCACTAATGGTTCCATCTACTGCGGTTACATGACTATACGGGTAGTTTCCATTCCAAAGTGAATAGTAATATGTTCCATCGTTTAAATACTCTATCGCATGCTGCCAATATTTTGCATTTTGAGGTACAAAAAGTGCCCAAGTATTAATGAGTTTCCTTGTATTTGGCAATTCAATCTCACCTTTCAATGCCACATAACGTTTATCAGCAAACCATGCAAAGTCATGAACCTTATCCTGAGTAAATCGAATCGTCTTCATTTTTAAATCAGATGAAGGAAACGGTGTTTTATCATACTTCTCATTATCATTCACGATTGTTCCTATATTCTTTTTGGTTTTTTCAGCCAATTGATTCATGAACTCTATTTCACTTGGTGTTTTTAAATCTCCAGTTGCACCTACAACATAGTTCGCTGGTAAAGTAATTGACACATCAAATGATCCATACTCTGAATAAAACTCACCTTGATTTAAGTACGATATTGGATTCCAACCATTTTTATCATAGACAGCGGGTTTCGGATACCACTGAGTAATTTGATATGATTGTCCAATATGACCTAATCTAGAAATATCTCCAGAGGGTACTTTTACTCTAAAAGGGGTTTGAATATTTATTTGTGAACCAGGGTCTAGTGAAGTAGCTAATTCAATTAAACATATATCAGTTGATTCATATGGGAATTGAATTGACACTGGCTGATGGTCTATGGAGAAACTCACACTATCTATATACCCTCTATTCTTACTTTCTCCAAAATATAATTCATCGTCATTATTTCGATATAGCTGTTTCGCCAATTCAGACGTTTTATCTTTATAGGCATTAGGCCACAAATGAATGTATATCTTATTTAATGTATCAGGAGAATGGTTGATATAATCAAATGAAATATCTCCGTAAAGCACGTGAGATTTATCATCCAATGTTACATTGATATTATAATTTACTTCTTGCTGCCAATACTTTTGAGAAAAAGAGTAAAATGAGCAAGTAATAAAAAGGAATATGAAGGTTGAATATCGAATCATGGCAATTATGTAAATAAAAAAGGGCTGTATAAATACAGCCCTAAATGTAGATAAATAAATGTAGTTTACTTAATGATTTTGGTAATCTTAGAGATTCCGACAAGGTTTGTAACCTTTACCATGTATACTCCATAGCTCCAATCATCAGTTGACAAAGTCAATTTTTCATTTATTGAGGTATTGACTAATTCTCGACCGTGACAATCCATAACTGTCAATTCACAATCTTCTTCCATATCTATGGAAACCGTCAGACTATTATTAAATGGATTAGGGTAAACAGACACACTAGTGGCAAATTCAAATTCATTGATACCAGACGTGCTCTCAGGAACAAAACTTCCTACACCACATGGGAACAACTGATAACCTCCATCATAAGGGCTAGAATTGTCATACTGACCACCCACACCAGTTACACTAAACGACCCTTGAGGCGCTGCACTTTCAGGAATATCTGTATCAGAGTCTATTCTTATTGTATAAACGTTTACACCATCTGTAAGATCAATATTATTTGATCCTGATGGAAATGTTGCAATCGGATTCACAAAATTCACATTCTCAATAGTTATCCATTGTGACTCAGTACTTTCGTCAAGAGTAGTTACGATAGTTGGTGTTGCCGTTGGCAAACCTGATTCTAAGGTTAAGATACTATCTGCTACGACTTGTGTTAATCCATTAAATTGACCAATCTTTCCAAGTACTGTGATTTTGTCTCCCTCACTTACAACATAATCACTTACATCAGCGAAGTTAAAGACATTAATACCGTCATTATTATCATCAATAATGGTAAAGCTTATGCCTTCATTTCCATCAAAATCAATACAATGAACAGTACCTACAAGAGAAACTAATACGTCAGTAGAATCAGCGACGCCATCTGCTGCATTTGTTGTTACCTCTCCAATAGTATACGGAGAATAACCAAGCGTTTCTCCGAATAAGGCTATAATTCCTGGATCTGGAGATGTATTCTCCAAAACAATAATCGTTCCCGTCATTCCATTTGCTGCGTGTGAACCAACAGAGCAGTCGTATTGATAAGTTCCAGCCGTATTAAACACATGAGAATATAGCTCGATGTCTCCAGTTGGACTAGAAACAAAACTTTCAGGATTGTTGTATGGATCACCTGTTACCGTATTGGTTGCAAAATTGACATTGTGTGTTCCACCATCGTTTACCCAATATACAGTATCACCAGCAGTAATTGTTAATGCCGATGGCGAATAATAAAAACTTCCCGCATTTATAACATGTGCAACAGCCTCACTCTCAGAGGAAACAGTTACAACACCGGTTTGATTATTATTTATTGCAGAACCATTTAGACGAACGTAAATAGGTGTTGATTGCACTTCTCCAACAGGAAAGTCACCATCAATAACTACTGAGCCTAATGCGCCTGCTGTTGCAGGATCTGCATTCGGTCCTACCATAACAAAACCATATTGAACAATCAGACCCGCTGGTAACTCGGCTGCAGTAGCAGACACTGAAAACGTTCCTGACGCTGGTAAATCAAATGTTTTAGACCCATTAAAGATATCTGCAAAACCGTTATTTGGATCTAATGCTTTGATAAAGTACTTCGCTGTATATGCGGCATCTAAAGTATTGCCTACAACATTACCTGCGAAAGCCAAATCATTATCATTCGCGCCGGCTCCTGGTTCTATGAAAGTGATTGCCTCCATGTTTTTGTTACCAGCACCCGTGGTTTGATTTACCCAAAATGCATCGGTAGGATTATCAGCGTAGGTATTGGTGTTTGGAAGAAGCTTAACATTGTTTACAGAAGGTGTAAAAATGGCACTTAATTCGGGTACACCCCAAGGTTGTCCAAAGACATAACCACCACCATTTTCAGGAAGCTCGAATACGTTCATGTAACCATTCCAAGCTGCGTTCGCATCAAATGCTATTGTGTTAGCGTTCGCAGGAATTGTTAAAGAATTGGTAAATGCACCATTAGACTGCGTAGATATTTCAAACTCACCTGTAACATTGATAGTCATATCCTCAGTTAAGTAATTACCCGCAACATTAAATACCTCCTCAGCAGATGGTGTTCCCACAAAATGAGAAAATCCAGTTATTGTATCTGGCTGGCTAAATAAAACTGGGTCAGGATTCAAAATCTCACCTGTTAACGCCACCGTATCATTATCTGCTCCAGCAGAGCTTAAAACGATTTCTCCACTTGCAAGAGAAATAGCAACAGAGCCATTTAGACGAACATAAACCATAGTTGCAGCGAGTTCACCGGCTGTCTGGGTCAATACAACATTTGGTCCAAAACCAGTTGAAGTAGTTAATGATATCTCATAGTCACCAGAAACCGTTGCAGTAACATCTTCCGTTAGATTTGATCCTGAAATCTCTGTTGTTTGTTCATTCGAAGGCGAACCTACAAATTGAACAAAACCAGATAATAAACTAGGGTTAGAATTGATAACTGGCAGGGTTCCTCCCCCACAATTA
>JABJEE010000016.1 GCA_018665005.1 Flavobacteriales bacterium | reverse complement strand
GTTTTTAGCTCAAAGTCCTGTAAAATTGTTTTTATTGGTGATGCTGGTCAACTTCCTCCCGTAGGTCAGGAATTATCTCCAGCACTTCAAGGCAAAACTTTAAAGCGGATATTTCCATTTATGGAAATTCAGGAATGTCACCTTAAAGAAACCCATAGGACGCATCAATTTTCTTCAATTTTAAAAAATGCAACTAAAATAAGAACCCTAAAAACAATTGAACAGCCATTAATCAATTTTATAGATGAATCAACACTTTCCATAAAGGGCTTTGAGGTTCATGAAAAAATCGAGAATTCATATGCGGAGGTGGGCGTCGAAAATACAATTGTATTGACACTTTCAAACAAACAAGCCAATCAATGGAATACAGGCATTAGGAAAACTCTTTTCTTTCGCGAGGACATCATTGAAAAAGGGGAGACCTTGTTGGTGATCAAAAACAATTATTTCTGGATAAATCCAACATCTCCAATGGGTTTTCTTGCGAATGGAGAAGTAATTTGTGTAGAGCGAATCATAAAATATGAAAAGATGTATAATAGGGATTTTGCAAGAATCGAAGTTTGCTTTCCTAGCTACCCAGACCTTCAAAATAAAGAAGTGCTCATATTATTAGAAACATTAACGATTGAAACGGCTTCTTTAGGAAGGGAAAAAATGAAAGAACTATTTTTTGAAATAGAAAAGGATTATCTCCATATTTCTAATAAACAAATGCGTTACAGAGAGATCTTAAATAACTCCTATTTTAATGCGATCCATGTAAAGTATGGCTATGCTTCAACGGTCCATAAAGCGCAGGGAGGACAATGGCCTCATGTCTATATTGATGGCTCTTTCATTCCTGATGCGATGAATGATAAATCATACTTGAGATGGCTCTATACGGCTATTACAAGGTCAAAAAACAAGTTGTTTCTTGTAAATTTCTCTGATTCATTCTTTTCAAAAAAATCGATGTAAATTATTTCTTTCTTTGGTGCTAAGAAATTTCAATATTCCCAATTAATTGCTCCTCTTTATGCTTTTTATTCTTTGAAAACGATACTTTTGCGACGTTAACATGAAGTTTCTAAAAGAAAATAGATTTTCTGCTTGGAGTAAAGTGGTTGCAATTGCTTTAATCGGGGTTACTGTATTTTTAGGTTTTCAAATCCGAAATCTACAGTTTGATTATGATTTTGAGAAATTTTTTCCAGTAGAAGATGCTGATGCTGATTTCTTCTATAAGCATCGTGCACAATTCGAATACGATAATAATTTCATTTTACTTGGCATTGAAAATAAAAAAGGAGTTTTTCAACCCGATTTTTTAATTGAATTAGACTCTTTAACTAAGGTTCTCGAAAAAGGTTTGCCCTATGTGGAGGGAGTTCGGTCCATTACGAATCAAGATGAAGTTTTCTTGTTTCAGGGTGGAGGGAGTTCCAAAAAACCATATATAGATTTCAAGAATTGGTCTAATCAACCCTCTTCAATTGATAGTTTAATCTCAAAGGACTCAGTAAGAATATTTAATAGTAAAGAGATTGTTAACACCCTTATTTCTGGAGACGGGAAGTCTGTTTGTGTATTTATTAAACACCAGAATGATTTATCGCGGGACAAGAGTGAGGTACTTGTAAATGTCATCAGGTCCAAGCTATCCGATTTTTCATTTGATAATACCCATTTGGCTGGCACAGCTGTAGGACAGCAATATTACATTAAGAAAATGAATGAAGAACTATTGCTTTTTATGGGGCTAAGTGCCATACTAGTGATATTATTCTTATTCATTGCATTTAGATCAGGATGGGGTATTATTTTACCACAAATAGTCATTTTGTCTTCATTGTTGTGGATTTTGGGTGGTATGGGATTGTTCAATAGTCCAATGAATATTCTTCTTACGACTTTACCCTCAATCATGTTTGTTGTCGCTATGTCTGATGTCATTCATCTTGTTTCTAGGTATATGGATGCTTTGCGCGATAACCTGTCAAAGTATGAAGCCATTAAAACGACGATTAAAGAAGTAGGTTTTTCCACATTTTTAACTTCGGTAACTACTTCCGTAGGTTTTTTCTCATTGTATTTTATCAATGTTCAGCCGGTAAAGATGTTCGGGCTAATTATAGGAATAGGTGTTCTTTTGGCTTTTTTCCTATCTATTTTAATGCTACCCATTCTGTTTTATTATTTCCCTTCTCCGAAAATAATAACCAAAGAAAAGCAATCAATTTGGCAAAAACTTCTTCCTAATTTCTTTGAGTGGGTGCTTTCTCACAAACGTACAGTTTGGGGAGTTTCTATCATCTTTATTTTATTGGCAATAAACGGGATGACCCTTCTTAAGTCGGACAATCTGATTATGGATGACATAAAGGATTCGGACCCTATTAAAAAGGATTTTGGCTATTTTGAAAAACATTATGGCGGATATCGTCCATTTGAGCTAGCTATTAAGATATCTGATACGTCTGTGAATGTTTGGGATTTGAATGTTCTAAAGGAAATAGAAGAGGTTGAAGATTATTTGGAAGACACCTTTGGAATGGAATTAAAAGTCTCTCTTGTGCAATCTTTAAAGGTATTGAATCGCTCTTCTAATTTGGGTAATAAAACATATTTTGAACTTCCAACAAAAAAACGTGATTTAAAAAAGTACAGACGATTTTTGAAAATGACCGACCAAGGCAAGTTAATTAAGCTGTTTGTAGATTCCACAGAAATGGTTACGAGAATACAGGGTACCATACCTGATAAAGGAAATAACTATGTTACTGCGAAAACCAATAGGTTCAAAGAGTTTGTTGAAAAACGAAATTTCAGTAATATAGATATTCGGGTGACGGGATCTGCATATTTATTGGATAAAAACATCAGGTACCTTTCCAATAGTTTGATTTATGGCTTGCTTGTTTCCATAGGTATTGTATCCATAATTATGGGAATTGTATTCAAATCAATTCGTATGGTCATCATTAGCATTATTCCCAATACCATCCCCCTTATTTTTATTGCAGCAGTGATGGGTTACCTTGGAATTGAGGTCAAAACAAGTACTTCAATCATTTTCACTATTGCTTTCGGTATTGCAGTAGATGATACGATTCATTTACTTGGGAAATTTAAGTTTGAATTAATGAAAGGGAAGTCAGTTCGAGATGCTCTTAAGCATTCTTTTGTTGTAACTGGGAAGGCCATGATTTTGACCACACTCGTTCTTTGTTCTGGGTTTTTATTGTTGTTGTTTTCAACGTTTATGGGAACCTTTAATATGGGACTACTTCTAAGTATGACGCTATTTATCGCCTTGATATTGGATTTAACTCTTCTCCCCTTATTGATTTTGGCTTTCTACCGACCATCCAAGCATCCCCAAGACTGACGTGCTTTGATTTGTTTATCGCTCGCACCTGTTTGAACTCGTATTTTTATGTTGTGAAAGAAGGTCCTATTTAAAGTGGGCATTTTAAGATTTTTCAATTCATTATTTCGAGAAACGAGTAAATAATGGGTAGTGCCATCGAAATATTTAAGCCATTTATCTAAATCATTGTTGACCATCGTATTATTAACACCAATTATTTCATCTCCTAAAGACACCCCTTCCATATCGGCAGGACTTCCCGGTGAGATATCTATTACTTTCGTTTTGTTCTTATGTTGAATTGTTTTAATACCCAATATTGATTCGGAATAGGAGAGAGAAGAGGCTCTGTTTAATTCTAAACCAAAGTAATCAAGGGCTTCACTCAAGATTCCTTCATAAGAATGAACACCATTGATATAATTGTCGAACAATTCTTCAAATGAAATCGAAGAAACATTTTCGAGAATTTCACGATAAGTAGATTCCTGATAACCATTCTCGACGATATCGGGATGATAATACATTTGTTTCATGACTCTTTCGAGTCCTATTTTACTATTGCTGGCTTTTCTAAGC
>JABJEE010000154.1 GCA_018665005.1 Flavobacteriales bacterium | reverse complement strand
CAATTGGTTTCGAGTCAGTTGGATATGGATCGACTTGATTACCTCAACCGAGATAGTTTTTATTCAGGTGTAAGCGAGGGAATTATTGGAAGTGATAGACTCATAGAAATGCTTCAAGTACATAATGGGAAGTTGGTCATTGAAGAAAAGGGGATCTACTCAATAGAAAAATTCATTGTAGCAAGAAGATTGATGTATTGGCAGGTTTATCTTCACAAGACGGTTGTATCTGCTGAATACATGCTTATCTATGCGCTTAGAAGAGCAAAAAAGTTAGTTAAGAGTGGAAAGGATGTATTTGCAAGCCCGTCTCTTTCCTTTTTCTTAAAAGAAGATATTTTGGTTGAAGATTTCAAGAACAAAGAAGAAGTTATAGATCGATTTGCACAATTAGATGACTTTGATATTTTGGCAGGCTTAAAGGTTTGGTCTAGCCATGAAGACGAGGTGTTGAGATTTTTGTCAAGTTCAATAGTGAATAGGAGGCTTTTTAAAATTGAAATTTCTCGAAGTCCTTTTTCTATTGAACAAATTGAAAAACGAAAAAATATAATTAACTCTTCCTCTAAATTTAATGGTTTAGATTCTGAATTTTTGGTTTTCTCGGATAAACTTGTGAATAAGGCATACAATCAAAAGCACCAGAATATTAATATTTTTATGAAATCAGGGGAGATTATTGATTTGGCAGAGGCTTCAGATAATCTTAATATTTCAGCTTTGGCTAAACCCGTGGAGAAATATTTCTTGTGTTATCCTGAATAACATCATTACTCTCGTTTCAATTTCCCCTCTTTCCAATCTCTTATTAATTTGGCCCAAGAATATGGATTCAGTAGGTTATTTACTGGTAGCTGACCGTTTGTATATAGCTTGGTATATCTTTGATTCATAGTCAATCCACTAGCTAAAGAAGCGTCCGCATCAAGTCTTGCTGCGACAAAAGCAAGAGATTCACCAGAAAGTTCCCTCTGGGCGCGCCTTATCGCATCATCATAGGGTTTCATTTCAACAAAAAATCGAGCAAAATCTTCTCTTGATGGCCACGGGTAAACGGTGACTTCGGGCAGATTGATGGTGTCCTGTTGAAGCATATGAATAATACTATATCTATTTTCTTTCAATGTATCTGGAACAATATACGATGACGTTTTATATCCGTAATAAGAGAAATACAGTGTGTCACCAGGAAATGAGACCATTGAAAAATACCCATAATAATCTGCAATAACACCTCTACCAATCGAACGATCATAAACAGTTATGTAAGGCATAGGATTTAAATCTTGTTCAGATACAACAACTCCTGATAGCTGTAATATTTTTGATGTATCGATGTCGCCACGTTGTGAAAGTGCAACTTGACACAATAGAAAGCTAGCTAAAAAAAGAAATAAAATTTTCAAATTCATTTACACGACAAGTTTAATGATAAATTGTAATTGATGTTAAATTTTTGATAATATTAACATAAGAAGGTTGAGTTCTAGTGTACTCCCGTGATTTTTTCATAAATTTGCAAGAATTTATTTTAACAATAGGTTCGTTATGTCTCTAGAAAATTTAGCACAAATAAAGGAAGGGTTAACCTATGACGATGTTCTATTGGTTCCTGCATATTCTGAAGTTTTACCGCGTGATGTAAAATTATCCAGTCTGTTTTCAAAAAATATTGAATTGAAATCTCCAATTGTATCTGCCGCAATGGACACTGTAACTGAGTCCAACATGGCGATTGCAATTGCTCAACAAGGAGGTATTGGTGTCATTCATAAGAATATGTCGATTGAAGATCAAGCGAAAAATGTCAGAAAAGTGAAACGTTCCGAAAGCGGAATGATTATAGACCCGATTACCCTTCATCAAGATGCATTGGTAAAAGACGCGCTGCTTCTAATGAAAGAAAATAGTATTGGAGGAATACCTGTAGTTGATTCCAACAAGAAATTAATAGGTATAGTTACCAATAGGGATCTTCGATTTGAGAAAAACCTTGAGCGGCCTGTTCTGGAAGTAATGACCTCAGATAATTTAATTACAACTTTAGAATCTATTGAATTAAGTAAGGCAGAGGTTATTCTTCAAGAAAATAGAATTGAAAAATTACCAGTGGTTGATTCAGAAAACAATTTAATAGGTTTAATAACTTACAGGGATATAATAAAGGTGAAAGAGCACCCCAATTCATGTAAAGATCATTTAGGAAGACTCAGGGTCGCTGCTGCTGTCGGGGTTACAGATGACACCGTCGAAAGGGTTGATAGCTTAGTTAGAGCGGGAGTTGATGCGATTGTTATTGATACTGCTCACGGACATACCAAGGGCGTTGTTCTCAAGCTTAAATCGGTTAAAGAAAAATTCCCAGATTTAAATGTAATTGTTGGAAATATTGCAACTGCAGAAGCTGCAAAATACTTAGTGGATGCAGGAGCTGATGCCGTTAAAGTTGGTATTGGTCCTGGTTCTATATGTACGACTAGGGTTATTGCTGGTGTCGGTGTTCCACAATTGACAGCTATAAATGATGTTGCCAAAGCTTTAAAGGGGTCAGGTATCCCTGTGATTGCAGATGGGGGAATCAGGTATACCGGAGACATTGTTAAAGCGCTTGCAGCTGGTGCGGATTCCGTTATGCTTGGCTCAATGTTTGCAGGAGTAGAAGAGTCTCCAGGAGAAACGATCATTTATGAAGGGAGAAAGTTTAAATCCTATCGAGGAATGGGCTCAATTGAAGCGATGCAGCAAGGATCTAAAGACCGATATTTCCAAGATGCAGAAGACGATATAAAAAAATTAGTTCCTGAAGGTATTTCAGGACGTGTTCCATATAAAGGTTCTCTTTCAGAAGTAATGTACCAAATTATTGGTGGTATTCGTGCTGGAATGGGATATTGTGGTTCAGCAACAATAAATGAATTAAAAGGCTCACAATTTGTACGTATTACTTCAGCCGGTGTACGCGAATCTCATCCACACGACGTTTCTATTACAAGGGAAGCGCCTAATTACAGTATTAAATAATTAAACTCATGAAAAAAACATTTTTCTTTTTATTCTCTATTTGTATTATCAATTCAACTTTTGGCCAAAACGATCCTGTAATTATGGAAGTAAATGGTGATGGTGTAACAAAAAGTGAATTTTTGCAGATCTATTTAAAAAACAACAATGATCCTAAATACGACAAAGCTTCAATCGATGAGTATCTAGATCTTTTCACGAAATTTAAATTAAAAGTTGCAGAAGCCGAAGCTCAGGGTTACGATACTGTTCCTAGATTAAAAAAAGAACTTGAGGGGTATAGAAAACAGCTGGCTTTACCTTATTTAACAGATAGCGTGGAAAATAAGGCTATGGTTAAAGAAGCATACAGCCGTCTTAAAAAAGAAGTTCGTGCTTCTCATATACTCATCAAGGTGAGTCCAAACGCATTGCCAAAAGATACTTTGAAAGCATATAATCGTTTATTAGAGCTTAAAAAAAGAATTGAAGAGGGTGAAGATTTTGCCATAGTAGCCAAATCAAAAAACAGCTCGCAAGACCCTTCAGTACTTAAAAATGGTGGTGATCTTGGTTTCTTTACTGCTTTTCAAATGTTATATTCATTTGAGGAAAAGGCATATAATATAGCCAAGGGAGAGGTTTCAGATCCTTTTAGAACAAAATATGGTTATCACATTCTTCAGGTTGTAGATTCTCGTCCTGCAAGGGGAACCATTCGTGTCGCTCATTTAATGGTAGGTACACCACAAGGCACTACTGATGCTGATATTGCTTCTTCGGAGAAAAAAATCAATGAAATATATGAGAAATTGAAAGCGTCGAATACTGAGGAGTATTGGGAGCAAATGGTCAAAAAATATTCAGATGACCCTTCTTCGTCAAAGAAAGCTGGCGAACTTCCTGTTTTTGGTTCAGGATCTGCTCAACGTATGGTTCCTGTTTTTGAGGATGTAGCATTCGCTCTTAAAGAAGATGGCGAAATTTCTAGCCCATTAAGAACGGATTACGGTTTTCATATCATTAAAAGATTGTCATGGAATGACATAAAATCGTTTGATGAGATGAAAAAAGAATTAAAGAAAAAGGTAGATAAAGATGATAGAGCAAAAAAGACACAAGACGTTTTTGTTTCCAAATTAAAGATTAAATATAATTTTCAAGAATCAGAAAGTCAATATTTAGACTGGTTTATCGAGAACTTGGACTCTTCATACTATGCCGGAAAATGGAATGCGGATAAGCTGATTACGGATGGCACTATTTTTAGCTTAGGAGAAAAATCATACAGGCAAACAGATTTCGCTAAATTTCTAAAAAAAGCCTTCAGAGGAATGCGTAGATACAACTTTGAAGACATTGTAAATAAACAATATACGCAATGGGTTAAAAAGAGTGTATTGGCTTATGAAGAATCCTTATTGGCTTCAAAGCACCCAGAGTATAAAGCTTTGGTTAAAGAATATCATGATGGAATCATTCTTTATGAAATCATGTCAGATAAGGTTTGGAATAAAGCGGTAAAAGACACCTCTGGTTTAAAAGCTTTTTATGAGACTCAAAAAATGAAATACATGTGGCCTGAAAGATTTGAGGCTACAGTTTATATTTGTGCGAACTCATCCATTTCTGATAACGTATACAAACTTCTTAAGAAAAAGAAAAACACTTCGGATGTAATCCTTGAGAAAATCAATGTAGACACAGAATTAAATTTGGATGTCAAAATGAATAAGTATGATCCAAAACAAGTTGATTTTTTAAAGGGTACAAATTTATCAGAGGGACGAAATGAGCCGTTTGAAGTAGAAGGTAAGTACTACGTTGTAATGGTGAATGAAATGCTTCCTGTTATGCCTAAAGAACTTTCTGAAATTAAAGGAGCAGTTATATCAGATTACCAGACTTATTTAGAAGAAAATTGGTTAAACGAATTAAAAAATAAATACCCAATTTCCATCAATTATGATGTTTTGTACAATTTAGGAGCTAATGATTAAATACATCCCTTTATCTCTAGTATTACTTTTTACATCAACTGGTTTTGCTCAAAATGGCAAATTGGTCAATAAGGTTTTGGCTCAGGTGGGAGACAATATTATTCTTTTGTCTGATATTGAAATTCAAAAATTACAAGCTAAACAATCAGAAATGGAAGTTGATTTCGACTTCTCATGTTCGGTTTTAGAGCAACTAATGGTTCAGGAATTATTAGTCAATCAAGCCAAACTTGACAGTATTCCTGTGTCTGATGAGCAAGTAGATGCTGAAATGGAAAATCGTTTGCGAATTATCGAGAAAGATATGGGAGGTAGAGATAAGCTCGAGGAATATTACGGGAAGACCACTACTCAAATAAAAGAAGAATTTCGTTCTGTTATAAAAGACAGAATATTGGCGCAAGAAATGGAACGGACCATCACAAATGGTATATCCGTGACACCCAAAGAAGTTTCTTCTTTTTTTGAAGCACTACCTAAAGACAGTATACCTTTCATCAATATGAAGCTTAGCTTTCAACAAATTGTGATTTATCCTGACATCAATGCAGAAGATAACAAGAGGGCATACAGCGAACTCAATGAGGTCCTTGACTTAATTGTAGTTGGCGGTAAGAGTTTTGAAACCATGGCTCGAATTCACTCTGATGATCCAGGGAGTGCAAGCTTAGGAGGTAAAATTGAAGCTTCTCGAGGAATGATGGTTCCCCAATTTGAATCAACGGTATTTAAATTAAAGGTTGGCGAAGTCTCCGATATTATCGAAACACAATATGGATACCATATCATTAAACTTATTTCAAGAAAGGGTGATGATTATACTTGTTTGCACATATTGAATATGCCTGAGTTCAGTAATGATGCAATCAATACTGCTTCTATCAAGATGGATGAATGTTATAAAAGGCTAAACGAAAATGAAATCACATGGAATGAGGCCATCGCTATTTATTCAAATGATGAAAGAACCAAACAGAATTTAGGTATAATTACGAACCCGATTACCGGTGATCAAATGTGGGATATGGAAGACCTTAATCAAGTAGATCAACAAATTTATTTATTGACTGACGCCATGGAAAAAGGTGACATCACTTCACCTAATTTGTATATTGATATTTATGAAAGAAAACAGGGTATTCGAATCGTTCGCCTGATGGAAAGATTTACTCCACATATAGCAAATATTAATGATGATTATAGCCTAATCAAGGCAGCTGCTGAAAATGACAAGAAAGAAAGAACCATGGGTACGTGGATAAATTCTAAAATTTCTAATGCATTTATTCGTGTTGATGAGTCATATAGTAAATGTGAATTTTCCCACAAGTGGTTCTCAAACTCAAACAATTGAAACGATGACAGATAAAGATAGAATTGATGAGCTCGTTGTAAACTTCAAGCGATTAAAGAAAGAAATCAGCAAGGTAATTGTTGGTCAGGATGATGTTGTTGATCAGGTTTGCATCTCTGTTTTTTCACGTGCACACTGTCTTTTAGTTGGTGTTCCTGGTTTAGCTAAAACCCTTCTCGTTAATACCATTTCAGAAACACTCGGTTTGAGTTTTAATCGAATTCAATTTACACCAGACCTCATGCCATCGGATATTATTGGTTCTGAAATATTAGATGAGAGCAAATCATTCAAATTTATCCCGGGACCCGTATTTTCCAATGTTATTTTGGCAGATGAAATAAACAGAACTCCTCCTAAAACTCAGTCAGCACTGCTTGAAGCTATGCAGGAAAGAAGTGTTACAGCATCAGGAAAGACTTACGAGTTGCCTAACCCATTTTTTGTTTTGGCTACTCAAAATCCGATCGAACAGGAGGGTACCTATCCGCTGCCAGAGGCGCAGCTTGATCGTTTTATGTTTAATATTTGGGTAGATTATCCAAGCTACGAAGAGGAGTTGGAAATTGTAAAGAAGACTACGTCTGATACAAAAGAAAAATTGGATATCATTCTAACCTCTGAGCAAATCATAGCTTATCAAGATTTAATCAGACGTATCCCAGTTGCTGATAATGTATTAGAATATGCTGTTACTTTGGTAAATAACACACGTTTGAATAATGAAAATGCTCCCGAAATAACGAAAAACTATATTACTTGGGGAGCAGGTCCTAGGGCTTCACAATATTTAATCGTAGGTGCCAAATGCTACGCAGCACTGCAGGGGAAATACTCGCCAGATATAGAGGATGTAAAAGCGATAGCAAAGCCAATTCTAAGACACAGGTTGGTACGTAATTATAGGGCTGAGGCTGAAGGTTATTCCATGGACAGAATAATTTCAGAATTATTATAGTTCTATTGGTTGTTATTTCTTAAGATTAATTTCGCTCTATCCCAATATTGATCCATTTCTAACAAAGACATATCCTGGATCTTGTTTTCGTCTTTGATTATTAAATCTTCCATGAGTTGAAATCTCGTAATGAACTTCTGATTGGTTTTAGAAAGCGCTGATTCTGGAGATAAATCAATAAATCGTGCATAATTGACTAATGAAAATAATAAGTCTCCAAATTCTTCCTCTTTTTTATCAGTGTTGTTATTTAATTCTACTTCAAATTCATCTATTTCTTCTTTAACTTTTTTCCAGACGTCCTTGGCGTTCTCCCATTCAAATCCAATTCCTTTTGCCTTTTCTTGAATTCTAGTTGCTTTGACTAAAGCAGGCAGGGAATGAGGTACTCCCTCAAGAACTGACTTTCTCCCTTCTTTAAGTTTTAATTTTTCCCAGTTTTTTTTCACTTCTTCCTCATCTTGGACTACTACATCTCCATAAATATGAGGATGTCGATGAATCAGCTTATCACATACTGTATTTAACGCATCATCAATATCGAATGCCTTTTTTTCACTAGCGATTTTACAATAAAAAACCATGTGAAGAAGTAAATCTCCTATTTCTCCTTTTATTTCATTTAAATTCTGTGCAGTTATTGCATCCGCAAGCTCATAAGTTTCCTCTATAGTGAGATTTCTTAAAGATTCAAGGGTTTGTTTTTGGTCCCAAGGACATTTCTCCCTTAAATCATCCATAATATCCAATAATCTCTTAAATGCAACCAGTCTTTTATCCATTGTGATTACAAAAGTAATATTTATAGCATTGAATGCTTAACTTTGGAATGGTGAAAAATGTGCTAATTACTTTATTTTTGTTTTTCAATATATTTGGTTTTCATGGTCAAATCAGCGAAGGCTTTAATATACGATTGAAATCAGGGTTTCTAGCTGCTCATAGAGGTGTTTTGTCTCATTTACCTAAGCAAACCGCTTTAGCGACTGAATTGTCTTATTACAGACGCTTAAAAGACGGCAAATCATGGGCGAGACATTTTAATTATCCAACCGTTGGCGCGGCACTCTTCTTTGGCTCAGTAGGTAATAACGAGGTATTGGGAAGGTATACTGCCCTTTATGGTTTTGCAGATATTCCTATACTTTTAAAAAAACATTTTGAAATCAATTGGAGATTGGGCTCTGGGTTAGGCTATACCAATAGAGTGTATGACCCAATTTTAAACCCCAAAAACATGGCCATTAGTTCTCATTTAAACGCCATGATCGTAATGGGAATTAAATCTCTTTATAGATTTAATCAAAATTCGATATCTCTAGGTTTAGACATTACACATTTTAGCAATTGTGCGTTTAAAATACCCAATTATGGGATTAATATGCCTTATCTGTCAATAGGGTATTCTCGAAATGTTTTAGAAGCTAGAAAATCTTCAGTTCGCAAGCAAATAAGGGAATATAAAAAAATGTATTATGGTTTTCAAGGTGTTTTTTCACTAAACGAAATTAATCCCCATGGGTCTAGGAAATATCCTGTTTTTGCAACGGGTGTTTTTGGAAGGTATTATTTTCAGCCCAAGGCGGGAGTCGAAATGGGCTTAGATTTAATTTCAAAGCAATCTATTTTCGCCTTTGAACCCCAAGTTGATAAAACACAATTTAGCATTTTACAGCTTGGTGTATATGCTGGGTATTTATTACCGTTAAATCACTTTCATTTTTTCTTTGGAATGGGTGCCTATGTCAGAGATCGTTACAAACCAAATGGACCCTTATATCACAGAATTGGTTTTAGATATCAGTTTAAGAGTGGATTGTATGGAAATATCACGCTAAAAACACACTGGGCCAAAGCGGATTATATGGAAGCCGGGATTGGTTATCTTTTAAATTTTAACAAAAGAACATCTCATGAATAGGTTGGTTTTTTTTTATCTGCGGATACCTCTATTGATAGTGTCAATATTTGTTTTACTGGGTATTCATTCGTGTAAGCCTGCCAATGAACGATCTTGTTTTAAAGGGGCGGGGAATAAAGATTCACTTATTATTGAATTGCCTCATTTTGAAAAATTAATTCTTGGTGAGCATATGAAATTTGTTCTTATTCAGGATACAATTGAAAAAGTCAGTGTGTATGGTGGAGAGAATTTATTGAATCAAATATCTATCGATTCGGATGAATCATTACAACTATCCATAAGTAATGATAATCGTTGCAGGTTTTTTAGATATAGAAATAACGATATTTTAGTATATATTCATTTTATTGAATTAAAAGAAATCGTCTTTAACGGATCAGAAGAATTAATTAATCAGGGAGTATTGCAATTTGATGACTTAAAACTAACGACATTGGGAGCAGGAGGATCAGTGAACTTACAATTGAGTGCTAATGAGATTTACAGTCTTAATGAAGCAGGTTGGCCAGATGTTACTTTGCAGGGAGATTGTGATTCCTTTCGTTCAGAAGTCTTTGGGAATCTAATTTTAAATGGGATGCAATTAAATGTAAATGAATCGATTGACATCATATCCCAGGCAGGTACATTATCTAAAATTAATGCACAAGGTGCTGTTCTGAAAGTAGAATTATCTGGAACTGGTGATTTGTGGTATTATGGAATTCCCTCAGAAATAATAAAAAAAGAATACAATTCGGGAAAGCTTATTGATAAAAACTAATAATTTTACAGTATGAATATCTTAATTCCAATTCTTTTGTTGTCTTTAGCTTTCGCTGGTATAGCCATTAAGATTTTACTAAAAAAGGATGGTAAGTTTGCAGGGACCTGTGCGAGTAATAATCCTATGTTTCAGAATGATGAGGGATCGTGTAGTTTTTGCGGTGCAAAACCTGAGGAACAATGTAAATCTGAATCATAGTGAAAATTATTTCCTTTAATGTTAATGGTATTCGTGCAATTGTAAAGAAAAATTTCATTTCGGACATGCGCAGTATGGATGCTGATGTAATTTGTTTACAGGAGACTAAAGCAATGGTTTCTCAAGTAAAAGAAGCTTTAGTAGATTTGGATGGTTACCATATTTATGCGAATGAGGCAGAAAAGAAAGGTTACTCTGGTACTGCTATTTTGTCTAAGCAAAAACCAATGGAGGTAAGTTATGATATGGGAATCGCAGAACATGATCAGGAGGGCAGAGTGATTTGTGCGGAATATGTGGAGTATTATCTAGTAACTGTATATGTGCCAAATTCAGGAAGTGAGTTGTTGAGGATGAAATATCGAATGAAATGGGATAAGGCATTTTGTTCCTATCTAAAGAATCTTGAAAAAAACAAACCCGTTATTATATGCGGTGATTTTAATGTAGCACATAAATCAATAGACTTGTCAAGGCCAAAACCGAATTATAATAAATCAGCAGGTCATATGCAGGAAGAAATTGATGGGATGAATCATTATGAGAGCAATGGTTTGATGGACACTTTTCGATTTTTGAATCCTGAGACTATCAAATATTCTTGGTGGAGCTATAGGGCTGGGGCAAGAGGAAGAAACATAGGT
>JABJEE010000153.1 GCA_018665005.1 Flavobacteriales bacterium | reverse complement strand
GTATCAGGAAAGATTGTTCATGAAACTCCGCAGTTTTCTGAAACGATTAACGTCAGTTCATTTGACAATGGATCCTATATCATGGAGCTCTTTTTAAGTAATGGCTTTGTTGTTAAAAAGCAATTTGTCAAACAATAAGAAGTATTCTTTTGAAGTTCTGTTTTTATAGAACTTCATGCCACACAATTGATATCCAAAAATCTGCTTTTACCCAAATTAGGGATTAGCGAATCAACCAATTATTATACATATACAACTCTTTGTGCCTATGGCTGATTCCTTACATCAAAGATGTTCTTTAAGAATTCATTATTTTTAGTCCATTCATAGTAGAAGACTAAAATTTAAAAAACTTCCTAATCAGACAGGAAAGTTTTAATTAAACTATAAAAAACGACATGACTGACCTAGATATAGCAAAACAGATTAAACTAGAAGACATTAGAACGATAGCCAAAAAGCTTGGTTTGAATGAAGATGACATTGAAATGTATGGCAAATACAAAGCCAAGCTTCCTCAATCAAAAATAAATCCTGAAAAAGTAAATCAAAGCAATCTCATTTTGGTAACCGCCATTTCTCCGACACCTGCAGGTGAAGGGAAAACAACCATGTCTATTGGTTTATCGGAAGGTCTCAACCGGATAGGCAAACAAACCACTGTTGTACTTCGCGAGCCATCTTTGGGCCCTGTTTTTGGAATTAAAGGTGGAGCAACAGGTGGAGGATTTTCTCAGGTACTTCCCATGGAGGATATCAACCTACATTTCACCGGCGATTTTTCAGCGATTGAAAAAGCGCATAACCTACTTTCTGCAGTAATAGACAATAACATTCATTCGAAAACAAATACGCTTGGAATTGATGCTCGAACAGTAACCTGGAAGCGTGTTATGGACATGAATGATCGATCTCTTCGAAATATAGTTGTTGGACTTGGAGGTCCTACATCGGGAGTGCCTCGTGAAACAGGATTCGATATTACAGCTGCCTCAGAAATTATGGCCATTCTCTGCTTATCAGATGACTTGGCTGACCTAAAACATCGATTAGGGAATATATTTATTGGTTATACTTTTAAAAAAGAACCTGTTTTCTGTAAAGACCTCAAAGCTGAAGGGGCAAT
Source organism: Flavobacteriales bacterium (assembly GCA_018665005.1). Classification (GTDB taxonomy): domain Bacteria; phylum Bacteroidota; class Bacteroidia; order Flavobacteriales_D; family Crocinitomicaceae; genus UBA952. The sequence goes on along the minus strand of JABJEE010000153.1, from coordinate 2,264 downwards.
GGCTGCATTACTAAAAGAAGCGATTAAACCCAACCTTGTTCAAACCATTGAAGGGAATCCCGCAATTATTCACGGAGGTCCTTTTGCCAATATTGCTCAAGGAACAAACTCAGTAATTGCCACAAGAATGGGAATGACGTTTTCAGATTACACCGTCACTGAAGCTGGATTCGGTTCTGATTTAGGGGCAGAAAAGTTTTTAGATATTAAATGTCAAAGTGCAGGTCTATCTCCCAAAGCAGTTGTAATTACAACAACCATACGAGCATTAAAGTATCACGGTGGCGCAGACCTTAAGTCTCTTACTGACGAAAATGTAAGTGCCTTAAAACAAGGGATTCCCAACTTAGAAAAACACATTGAAAATATTCAACAGTTTAATTTGGTTCCAATCATTTCCATCAATCGATTTGTTTCAGATACTGATTCTGAAATTGAGGAAATTCTACGATTTGCAAAAGAAAAAAACATAAGGGTTTCAGTTGCTGAAGTCTGGGCTAAGGGAGGTGAAGGAGCTCTTGATCTTGCTAAACAAGTAGTCGAAGTCGTTGAATCAGGAGAGTCAAACTTCAAACCGCTTTACGATTGGGACATGTCAGTTCGGGATAAAATTAAAACCATTGCCACCAAGGTTTATGGTGCAGTTCAAGTAGATTATTCTGTAAAAGCTAAGAAAAACCTTAAAACAATAGCTGATTTAGGAATGGACAACTTGCCCATTTGCATGGCCAAAACACAAAAATCTTTGTCTGACGACCCAAAAGTTATTGGTCGCCCTGAAGGTTTTACCATAACCATAAGAGAAATTGAAATTGCGGCGGGTGCCGGATTTTTAATTCCAATAACGGGTGACATGATGCGAATGCCAGGATTACCTGCACATCCTGCTTCAGAAAACATTAGCATAGACAATAACGGAATAATTTCAGGATTGTTTTAAGCCGTAATCATCAATATAGAGCATGGCAACAAGGAAATATGAGGGTAAAATATTTAAAGGAAGTCAAGGTGCAAAAACCCTAGACTCACTTACGATTGAGGAGGCATTACAAATCAATATTAATGGTAAACCCTTCACTGTTTCTATGAGGACGCCAGGGGAAGACCACAGTCTTGTGAGGGGGTTACTTCACTCCGAAGATGTTATTTCCAAGTCTGGTTTCAATCCTGATATAAATCTTAAAAAAGAACATAAAGAGGGTATTGTAACCATTGCAAATGTCACTATTCCTATTGAAATGCTCGGAAAGGGGTACTCAAATAGTAGAAGCTTACTTTCCGTCTCTTCTTGTGGAATTTGTGGCAAGACAGAACTTGAAGATCTGACTTTTGATTATGAGAAAATACTTGAGAAGGATAAAATAGATGTTTCCTTGTTTAATCAACACTTTGATGAAATGAGAAGGAATCAACTTGATTTTAATCAATCCGGTGGAACCCATGCGGCGGCGGCATTTACCTCTTCTGGAGACCTTTTATGCGCCATGGAAGATATTGGAAGACACAATGCCGTTGATAAGGTTATTGGAAATTTGATTAATTTAAAGATCTTGAATAAGGCAAAGATTATTACCGTTAGCGGAAGAATTTCATATGAAATAGTAATCAAATGTTTTAAGGGAGGCATTCCTTTTTTAGCGGCTGTTTCAGCTCCATCATCTTTGGCTGTTGACTACGCAAAAGAACTTGGGATAACCTTATTTGGATTCAGCCGTGGTGAGCGAACCACTTGTTATTCGAATCCACAACGCACGAAATAAAAAGATTTGAACCAATTGTAAATAATTCGATAATAAATAAATTTAGAACTTGAAAGATTCATTTAAAAAATCTGGTCAGCCTCCAAAAGAATTTAATAAAATATCATTGACCGAACCGAAAAAGTACGCCGCAGGAATGCCGGCAATTATTTCTTCATTGAAGTTCATAAAAAACGAGGTTGGTGTTGGTCGTGGAGTTCAGCTTCTCAAAAACATGAATCAAAAGGGCGGTTTTGATTGCCCCGGTTGTGCTTGGCCAGATCCCGATGACAAAAGAGCCTTGCTTTCTGAATATTGTGAAAATGGAGCAAAAGCCATTTCAGAAGAATATGCCAAAGCCAAAGCCGGACCCGATTTTTTTGAAGAACATACCATTTCTGAATTATTGGGTTGGTCCGATTTAAAATTGGGAAAATCAGGAAGGTTAACCCATCCTATGATGCTTAATTCAGGAACAGATAAATATGAAAAGATTAGTTGGGATGATGCTTTTTTACTGATTGC
>JABJEE010000152.1 GCA_018665005.1 Flavobacteriales bacterium | reverse complement strand
TGGGGTTTACGCAATAATAGATCTATTGCAAACAAAAGTAAAAATGAAAAATGCCAATATGCGCATTGGTATTGCTGGGGCATTAGGCCTTGCTGTTCCGTTAATTCTAGCCACAGAAGGATGGGACGATCATAACCGTAGCGGTAAAACTACTGCCCGGGATTTGGCGAAAAATTATCTGGCTTCATGCGAAAAAAATGGAATCATTTTTACAAATGGAGACAATGATACGTTCCCGTTATGGTATGTCCAAGAGGTGGAAGGGTACAGAACTGACGTTAGGGTATGTAATTTATCGCTGATGGGAACCGATTGGTACACCAATCAAATGAAAATGAAAGCCTACGAGTCTGATCCACTACCCATCAAATTTACTGAAGACCAGATTCTAATGTATGGAGGAAACACAGATCAAATGTACTTCCTCGACTTGAGTAACATTATTTTAGGCTCATCAATTAGCGGAAACCAGCTACGAGAAATAATAAACTTAAGGCTTCAAGAGGGGGATAATTTGGATAAAGCAAAAGCCAGTTTCGCCCCACTTCAACAAGGACTAGAAAATCTTTTGTTTGAAATAATCAAAACGATTCCAACTAGTAAAAAGAGTATTGAAGAATTAATGCCTCTTCTTTCTTATAACGATAACAAGGACTTTACTGATAATCTGATCTTGAAGTTTACGCTTTTAAAACGAATCTATCCAATATTAGAATCCAATCTTAAAAGTATTGATGACCAGCAGAAATACAACAAAGTTGTAACTCTTGTCCAAGAGATAAGTGGAATGTTTGAGAACTACGAAAAATCATGGGATTCTGCAGATCTCAAAGCCGCAATGAAGTATATGCACGAAAATAAAGGCGTGACCAAAATGTCAAATGGCAATAATGTAAACATCTTCCCGACGAGTAAATTCAACCTTAAAATAAATAAATCAAATGCCATAAAAGCAGGGATTATTGAAGCGAATGATTCTTGTCCTGAATCCATTACTTTGAATTATGAAGGTCTTCCTGCGATAAGCCGTGAAGAAATCATGATGCTGGATGTTATGGCTAATTTCGATTGGAAAAGGGGCATCTACTTCTCAAGTAACCGAGGGTCAAGCTTAGCCACAAGATTACTTTCTCAAGGTTGCCTAAAACAGGTTGGGGTTGCTTATGAATTGAACCCTAGCATATCTCAAAACGAATCTGATTTAAATAAAAACTATCAAGAAAAAATGTTTTTAGAAAATCAAATTAAGACCATGCTCGATGATCCTGCATTAAATCAAGATTTAGTTGATGACAATTTGGGTTTACTCGTTCAAAAATCAGATTCACTTGGACTCTTAATTTCCAATCAAAAGAGCAAATACTTCAATGTAGATAAGATGTTTGACAAATTGATGAAAAGCTATGAATATGGAAATATGTCTGACCCCTCCGTCCTCACGGATTATTATGCAAGAAGACATACTGTTCATTACCGACAAGATTTTTTACTGCTTGCTGAACAACTATACTACCTGGGAGATCGAAAAAGAGGAGTACAAGCATTGGATAAATCACTTCAAGTAATGCCTCCTGAAACTGTATTGGATTTTGGAGAGATTTCTGGATTCGACTATATTACATCTCTCGACATTAATCAAGCTCAAAATGACCAATATGCTGCACGAACAAGTGGGAATTTGCATGAATATGTCCAGTTGTATTACATGCTTGGAGAAGCAGGAAAAGCGACAACTCTGGGTAAAAAACTATTAAAAAATTACCAAAGTGTTTTTAAATATTTTGAAAACAGCGATGCTTTATTTGCAGTAACACCTAGCTTTAGCAGCAGTAATATTGATGATTTATTTGCTGCAACAGACGCCTGTTTTAGGATGTATCGCGTAGCATCCGATCCGAAGTTTAATCCTCAAGGGAAGAATTTAAAAGAAATTACAGAGATGATCAATTATGTTTATTCCATTGTTCTTCCTAAAATTAATTCTGAATTGTTGGAGGTCGAACTTGAAGATTCTTACGATAACATGTTGAACATGCTGAATGGTCAAATGAACAATATGTTATTGGAATATGATTACAATATGAAGTCAAAATAAAAAGCATGTATCTTTTCCGTGTTCCATATTTGATTCAATCTCTTTTTGGGCAACGTCAATGGAAAGGTGATGATTTAAATTGTGTTTATTTTACTTTTGATGATGGACCTGACGAAAGAAGTACGCAATGGCTTTTAGATTTATTAAGTAAAGAAAAAGTGCCATCTACCTTTTTTTGTGTTGGGAGTCAGATAGAAAAACATCCAAAGCTTTATAATGACATTGTTAGTAAAGGTCATGCCGTAGGAAACCATACCTACAATCACGAAAAAGGAAATAAAACAAGTACGGAAACTTACATTTCTTCTGTGAACAAAACAGATGCCCTTGTCAACTCACACCTTTTTAGGCCTCCTTACGGTCGATTAACAAAAGATCAAAGTAGCTCCTTAAAACAAGAGGGTAAAAAAATCATCATGTGGACATGGAATTCACAGGATTATAACCAGAACGTAAGTCCGGAATCTATTGTAAGAAAAGCCACACTCATTAAAGGCGGGGACATCTTACTTTTTCACAGTAACCCAAAATCAGCTGGAAAATTAAAAAAATGTTTACCCGAAGTTATTCGTATCATTAAAGAAAAGAACCTCAAATTCAAAACACTCGCTTAATGACGAAAAAGTCGAACATTCTTATTTATCTCTTAGGCATTTATGTCGTTTTGCAATTTATTTGGTGGGGCTATCAAATTATTAATCTGGGTGCGCTTGTAGACTCCTCAAACATGCAAAGCTCTAGAAGGGTTTTTATGATCCTCGGGGAAGGAGGTGTTTTTATTTTGATTCTTTTGGCTGGTTTCTGGCAAATTCAAAAAGCGATAAAAAGAGAAATTGAACTCTCGCAAAATCAAAACAACTTTTTGCTTTCGGTTACTCATGAACTTAAAACACCTCTAACATCCATACAGCTTGCTCTACAAACACTTTCAAAAAGAGATCTCAGTAAGGAGCAAACGCAAAC
>JABJEE010000015.1 GCA_018665005.1 Flavobacteriales bacterium | reverse complement strand
TTGCAGTCTGAAAAACCCCGTTCTGACTTTTTGATAGTTTCAAAATAGGTTGATACCAATAAGAATCGAACCTCAAATCAATCTTTTTCTTCAATGAAAGGACCACATTAAGTCCTGATCCGAAAAATTGAGAAGAACGGTATTCAGGTAAAAAAAAGGTATTCATATCTGGCAACACATCAAAGTAGGGGACCGAAAGTAAAGATGCAGTATAATTTGCGAATAGAGGCTGGGTACTAAAAACAGATTTCAAATGAATACCGAGATGTACAAATCTGTTTTTAAGAAAGTAGGATTGAAGTTCTGTTTCAAAGTTCAACCATCTATGTTGTCTATTCACAGGATCTATTAAAATCGAGTTTGAACCAGGAAAAGTATTTTCCTCTCCATTAATAAATCGAACTTTAAATAAAAAACTAGACCCTTCGTCCGAAAATTGTTTCCGATTAAGTGTATTATACTGATAATCCCATGATAAAGAGTAGCCCGAAAAACGTGTAAAATCAGAAGTGTCTTGATTTGTAAACGCATCTGTCTGATAATAGTCATCTTCTAGAGCAAAATATCGGAAATCGAGTTCAGTATTTGAGCTATTGGTAACAGGCAATTTGAATCCAATCCCACCATACATTTCATTCTGGACCAAAAAAGAAGGTCTTACATCTTCAAAGAAAGTCGCAAAGCTTTGAAAGTAATCCCAGCGATTCATCGTAAAGTACACTTTTGTCGAAATGGGAAAAACAGACGGGAAATCTATTTTAAAATCAGTCTTCACTGAGCCATAAAATTTTCCAAAATAAGATTCGGCATGAATAGCAGTGGCAAATTTTCCCATGTTTTGATAAGTAAGGCCCAGATACCCAGTATTGACAGGTCTGGAAGAAAAATGACCACCAACATCGATTTTGAATTCTTTCGACTTATCTACTTTTAAATCTAAACCAAACGTAGAATCTTCTTTCAACGAAAAATTAGGAAACATATATGCAATTTCAGGAGTTGAATTTAATCTGAAATATCGCTTTTCAAATTTTTCGGCATTAAGACTTTCATTCTTGTTTTCCTTGATCAGGGTTGCCTGTGTAAAAGAGATATTGGCATTATTTCTTTCAAAAGTATTCACTCCTGAAATTTTGAGAGGAATAATATTTGATCTGAATGTTTTTCTAGAGGCCGAAAGCTCGTCTATTGATATCCGACTTTCAACATGCTTTAGAATTGAATCCATCTGATTTAGCGTTGCCCTGTAGCCTTCATCAATGGCTTCTTTTGCTTTCTCAAAAGCAAAAGTCCCAATATTAGATTCTGGAAATATGATCAACCCATCATTGCAAGGCAAATGAAAGCTTGTAGGCGTAGTCGTCATACTAACAAGAACTCCAAACATATCCCGTTCATCAGGAATGCTTGCGTTTTGAGAAACATTACTTCCAATAATGTAATCGGCATCAAACTCGCTATACATAACATCTGCAGGAAAATTATTATACAACCCTCCATCAAAATACAAGGTGTCGTGAATACGAATCGGATTTAAGTACAATGGATAAGTCATTGAAGCTCGGACCGCCTCATTTAGATTGCCACTAGAAAAAGTTATACTCTTTTTATGTGCAACGTCAGATGCAACACATCTAAATGGAACAAATAAATGATCAAAATCCTTGTGGTATGATGCACTTACATGTCCCATTTTCATAAGCATTTCAAAATCCAAAAAGGATGGGGTAATGACATTTAAGGGAATTGATTTACGTATAATACTGTCCTTTGAAACTGAAAAACTTATAGCAGAAGCACTCCTATCTACATCTCGAAAAAGAAATTGATTTTTTTCCGAAATCTTACCTTTTGCCATAATAACGAAATCCTCTGACAGCACGAATTCCTCAATTTGGGCTGGACTGTAACCACAAGCATAAAGCCCCCCAATCAAAGCACCTGCCGAGGTTCCACTAATATAATCAATTGGTATTCCATTTTCTTCTAATGCTTTTATAACACCCAAATGAGCCAATGCAGATGCTCCTCCTCCACTTAAAACGAGACCTACCCGCTGCTGGCTAAAACCAATAGCTGAAATAAAAAACACAGTGAATAAGAGGAAACTAATTTTCAATTGCTTTCTTTTGTAATAGAATTTTACCAAAATTAGATAAAATGAATGGGAACAAGAATGGTTTTGACAAAGAATTAACCATTACCTTAAAATGTTTTTTTGGATTTGAAGAAACGTTAAAAGAAGAGCTTGTAGAATACGGATACAAAGAGGTAGAGATACTCAATAGAGCTGTTCAAATTAAGGGTAAATGGAAAGATGTTTATTTTCTAAACCTCCATTCGAGATGTAGTATTGCTATTTTGGTTGAAATTACCAGTTTTAGAATTAAATCTGAAAATGACTTATTTAATCGCGCATCGAAAATCAAATGGTCTGAATATTTCGACGTTAAAAAAACCTTTGCTGTAAAAGGAGCCATTTATTCCGATTTATTCACCAACACACATTACCCTTATTTATTGGTAAAAGATGCTATTGTTGATCACTTTAGAGATCTCACTGGGGATAGACCGGACATAGAGATTAAACGCCCTCAGGTTCTCATCGATTTATATATCAGTAATACTGAAGTCACCATCTCTGTTAATACAAGCGGAAATCCTCTTTTCCAAAGAGGTTATCGCAATGCCTCGGGAGAAGCACCAATCAATGAAGTTGTTGCCGCTTCTTTAATAAGAATGTCTGGATGGGATAGAAAAACTACATTGTTAGATCCCTTTTGTGGATCAGGCACACTATTGATTGAAGGTGCCTTACTAGCCTCAGGCATCCCGTCTAATATTGAAAGGCAACATTATGCTTTTAAAAACTTTAAAAATTTCGATCAGAAATTATGGGATGAAATTTATGATAACGCTACTAGAATTGTAAGAGAATTACCCTGTAGATTTATTGGTTCAGACATTTCTGATGAGATGGTATTAAAGTCAAGACGAAATCTGAGAGAATTCAGTTTTGGAAGATTTATAGAAATATCCGGTAAACCTTTCAATGAAGTTGAGAAAACAGATGAACCGTTATTTATTATTTCAAACCCGCCATATGGTCAAAGACTGGAATTGGATGAGGAATTATACTCAGAAATTGGCACCTGGCTCAAGCATGAAATAAAAGAGGGTACTGCCTGCATCATATCCTCGAGTGAAGAGGGCTTCAAATCAATAGGTTTGAAACACTCAAAAAAGGTGAAAGTATATAACGGGAATCTAGATTGTAGCTTTCGCTCCTACGAATTATTTGAGGGGAAAAGAAGAGATACTATTTCTTAACTATTATCTTTTCGAAACCTCCACATAATCACGACTCTCGTAACCAGTATATATTTGTCTTGGACGTCCGATTGGCTCTCCATTCTCGGTCATTTCTTTCCATTGAGCAATCCAACCAGGAAGTCTTCCTATAGCAAACATAACAGTAAACATTTCTGTAGGGATACGTAACGCTTTATATATAATCCCTGAATAGAAATCTACATTAGGATACAGATTTCTTTCTTTAAAGTAATCATCCTCAAGAGCTACTTTTTCAAGCTTTTTAGCAATATCAAGTAGTGGATCATTTACCCCTAGTTTTTCTAAAACCTCATCACATGATTTTTTTATGATTTTTGCTCTTGGGTCAAAGTTTTTATAAACTCTATGTCCAAAGCCCATTAATCTAAACGGATCATTTTTGTCTTTGGCTTTTTGCACCCATTTATCCACATTACCACCATCAATGTGAATTTTCAATAACATTTCAATCACTTTTTGATTGGCTCCTCCATGCAAAGGACCCCATAGGGCACAAATACCTGCAGAAATCGACGAATAAAGATTTGCTTGTGAAGAACCTACAATTCGAACGGTTGACGTTGAACAATTTTGTTCATGGTCCGCATGTAAGATCAATAATTTATTTAGTGCATTTACGATTACCGGATCAACATTGTAATCTTCGGTAGGCATCGCAAACATCATGTGAAGAAAGTTCTCGCAATAATTAAATTCATTCCTCGGATACATAAACGGATGACGCATCGAGTTTTTGAAAGACCATGCAGCAAGTGTCGGCAATTTCGCAATTAACCGTTGTATCGTAAGATTTATCGCTTCAGAATTACGATTTGGATTTTGTGATTCAGGATAAAATGTTGCCAATGAAGAAACCATTGATGAAAGCACTCCCATTGGGTGAGCTTTTGCCGGGTAAGCTTCAAAAAACCTTTTCATGTCTTCATGAACCAATGTATGTCGTTTGATACTCCTTTCAAAAAGTTGGAATTCAATACTATTTGGTAATTCTCCGTAAATTAAAAGATAAGCCACTTCAGTAAAAGAAGCTTTTTCAGCCAACTGCTCTATCGGATAACCCCTATACCTAAGGATTCCTTTCTCCCCATCCAAAAATGTAATGGCACTCGTTGTGGCGCCGGTATTTTTGTAACCAGGATCAATAGTAATATATCCCGTTGAAGCTCTCAATTTTGAGATATCAACAGCATTTTCCTTCTCTGACCCTGTTACAACAGGTAATTCATGTTCTTTTCCTTCTAAAATAATCTTTGCTTTCTCGCCCATTCTTGAATATAAATTTACGTTGAATTGAATTTGTTAAAATTACGAAATACAACTTGTATTTTCTAAAATCAATAGTACTTATACATACTTTTTACCAAAAGGTTTCGTTTCTACAAGTTTTCCTTTATGTAATTCAACATCATATTGAATAAATGATTTCTTGTATTCCCCCCGTAAATCCCATGATTTTTATTGGGATATATGAATAAATCAAATTGTTTGTCCGCTTCTACCATTGCATTAATCATCTCCATGGTGTTTTGATAGTGCACATTATCATCGGCCGAGCCATGAATCAAGAGATAGTTTCCTTTCATTTTATCCACGTGGTTAATTGGACTGTTCTCGTCATATCCAGAGGTGTTCTCCAGAGGTGTTCTCATAAATCGTTCTGTATAAATATTGTCGTAGTACCTCCAATTGGTTACAGGGGCAACCGCAATAGCAGTTTTAAACACATCTGCTCCTTTTGTAATTGCAAGCGATGCCATGAAGCCACCATAACTCCATCCCATTATACCTATACGATCTGAATCCACCCATGAATATTCTCTTAATTTAATGGCCGCATTAATAATGTCCTCAATCTCTAACTTTCCAAGTTCTAAATAAGTAGATTTTTTAAATTCTGCACCCCTATACATTGTTCCTCTAGGATCTATAGTAAAGACGATATACCCCTCCTGCGCCAACAGTTGATGATACATATAGTCACCAGCATCATAAGAATCCAAAACCTCATTATGCCCAGGCCCCCCATAGACATTGAAATAAACAGGATATTTTTTTGTTGAATCAAAATCTTGTGGTAAAATCATACTCGTATTCAATTGAATATATCCCAAATCAATAGAGGAAATCATCTTTTGATTCATTTTGGGATACTCCTTTAATTTATTTTTCAATCGACTATTGTCTTGTAAAACAGTAACAAGTGATCCATCACTGCTCCTGAGAGAAATAGTAGGAGGAGTATTGGCATTAGAATAGGTGTGAATATAATATTTCATGCCCTTCAAAAAGCCTGCATCATTATAACCTGATTCCTGAGATATTTCTTTTTTATTTGATCCATCCACATTTATGGAATAAATCGATTTTTGAGTAGAATGAGGCTCACAAGAAGAATAATAAATGGTATTTTTTTCATGATCCAAACCAAGAAAATCAATCACATCCCATTCTCCATTTGTTACTTGTTTATGCTCTCCAGAAAAATCAAGTTTGTAAATATGTTTGAAGCCATTCATTTCACTTGTTCTCAGAAGAGATTCTCCATCATTTAAAAAAATAAGATTGTCATCAACATCAATATATGTTTCTGATTTTTCTTCAAAAATAATTTTCGCTTTCACTTTATCTTCCGTACAATCAACCAAATGATACTTTAGGATATTCTGATGTCTGTTCATAGACTGTAGAATCAACTTATTCGATTTTTCAGACCACTCTATTCTAGGGACGTATTCATATTCACCAATGTCAACTGACTTAATTTTACACTTCTTTTTTAAATCGATTAAATGAATACTTACAACGCTGTTTTCTTCTCCTGCTTTCGGATATTTAAACTTATATGAATCAGGATATAAGTCATCATAAAAAGTCATTCTAAACTGTTTTACATTATTCTCATTAAATTTTAAAATACCAATGTATCTGCTATCTGGAGACCAATCATATGCCTTGGTAATGGCAAACTCCTCCTCATAAACCCAATCAGAAGTGCCGTTGATTACTTTATTTTTCTTTCCATCATGTGTTAGCTGTCTAATCTTGCCATTGGACAATTCCTTTACATAAATATTGTTTTTGTGTATATAAGAAACAAAATTACCGTCTGGAGAGTATTCGGCAAGCGTCTGAGGTTGATGTAAATCATCTAAAGGCTCAAGCTTTTTTGTTTCCCGATCATATAAATAGTATACGGCGGTGTAGCTATATCTATATATTGACATTTTATTTGTTAAAAATAATATCTTGGACTCATCTGAATTGAATTCATAATCACTATACGTGAAATCGGAGGCAGAAAATATAATTTCAGGTTCGACCTCGTTACCAACATTTGTGAGGTCTTGAATATTGAGTTTTAGAATATTATAATTCTCATCCTGAACCGTATATGAAATGCCATCAGCCATAGAATTAAACCCCTGAGCATACTGAGGATAAAACTCATAGTTTTTCCAAATCTTTCCTATTGTTATTTCTTGAGCAAAAGAAATTGAAGCGAAAAAAATAGAAACCAACAGATAAATATGCTTTGTCATAAAAAATAATTTTTTCGTGAAAATAACGAAGTTAAATATGGAAATCAATTAATTAGAGCATATAGTTTGATCAAAGTAAATTTTCAATTCTTAAAAACATAACTTGGGGATATCAGCTATTCGATTTTTTATGTATTTTTACTTGCTCTAAACTGAGCTATTTATTTATGTTAAAATAAACATTATGAAAAAAATTTTACTTGTTTTTACTTTATTCGTTTCCTTTTCGAACCTGGCCCAAGATTGCAATGATCTTTTTATATCAGAGTATGTTGAAGGGTGGTCTAACAATAAAGCACTAGAAATATACAATCCAACATCAACTGCGATTGATTTAAGTGATTATATGATAATAAGATATTCAAATGGTTCAACTAGTGCTAGTTCTGGAAATGCAGTTCAGCTTACAGGAACTATCAGTGCTTTTGGTGTTCATGTCGGAGTTCTTGAAAAACTAGATCCAAACGGAACAGGACAAGAAGCGCCTATATGGGATTCTTTACAAGTTAAAGCCGATGCTTTTTATTGTCCGGAATACAATACTTCAAACGCATGGTATTTTAATGGGAATGACGCATTAGTTCTAGCCAAAGGATCTGTAAACGACCTAGCAAATTCTCAACTAATTGATGTTTTCGGAAAAATTGGTGAAGATCCAGGTGTAGCTTGGACAACTGACTTTCCATACACAGGGGCAGGCATTGAGGTAACGAAAGATCATTCCATGATACGTAAATCAACTATACAACAAGGAGAAACCAACCCAGTGATTTCATTCTTTGACCCTTTATTGGAGTATGATACTATTCCTGCTGTTGTTGTAAGACTTGATGAAAACGGTGATACTTTGTTTAGCACAAACGGAAACCCGCTCCTAGATGGAAACTGGTCTTCTTTGGGATCACACGATTGTGAATGTAATCCTGCGGGAATTGACGAAGTGAGTAAACAATTTGAAATTTACCCAAATCCTTCAAATGGAATAATCAATCTATTGAACATTGGAGAGATCGCAGCAATAGAAATAAGAAATGCATTAGGTAAAAAAATATATTCTAAATCCAATACCCAAAACTCGAAAACAATTTATTTGGATGAATCCAAAGGAATTTATTTTATCAGATTAACAGCCAAAAATGGCAGTTTATCTATTAGGAAAATTATTGTAAGATAAGCTTGACAATATTTACCTAAAAACAGATTCATGAAGTATTTACTGCCCTTACTTTTATTACTACCTTCTGCAATATTATTCGCCCAAAATGCTTCGCTTTCGGGTAAAATAAATGATAAATATACTGGACAAGAGGTGGTCGGTGCAAAAGTCACCATTCAATCCAATGCCTCTAATGGCAAAATATATAGGACTTTATCTAATTCTAATGGAATTTACTCGATCGACCAGGTTAATCCCGGCACGTACTCAGGTTTTGTTACCATACTTTCTTTTGACACTTTAACTATCAATATTCAAATAAAACCAGGAATCAACTCTTTTGATTTCACTTTAGGCGGTAGCCAAGAGCTAGACGAAGTTCAAGTAATAGGAAACCTAGCCATTGACCGTAAAACTCCTGTGGCTGTTACCCGAATATCAACAGAACAAATTGCTGAAGAATTGGGCTCTCAAGATTTACCTATGATTTTAAATTCTACACCTGGTGTTCATGCCACACAGCAAGGTGGAGGAGATGGAGATGCAAGAATTACAATACGTGGTTTTGACCAAAGAAATGTAGGGGTCATGATTGATGGAGTACCTGTCAATGATATGGAAAATGGTGCAGTATATTGGTCGAATTGGTTTGGACTTGATGCAATAACAGGACAGATTCAGGTACAACGGGGATTGGGTGCTACAAAATTAGCCATGCCTTCTGTAGGGGGAACTATGAATATCTTAACTCAAGCAACTGGAGGTAAACGAATGATTCGTGTATCTCAAGAGTATGGAACAGGTAATTTTTTAAGAACTTCGCTTGCCTACAAGTCAGGGACTCTAAAAAATGGTTGGGGAGTTCTATTCTCAGGTTCATATAAGCAAGGTGAAGGTTGGGTCGATGGCGCAAATACACAAGGAGCTTTTTATTACCTAAAAATTCAGAAAAAAATCAAGAATCATATCGTGTCTTTAAGTGGTTTCGGCGCCCCTCAACAACATGGTCAACGCTCGTATTCTCAGCCGATTGAATATTGGGACTCTGATTACGCAAGAAACGTGGGTATTGCAGACTCATCCATTGATTCAGAACGTGATAATGGAATTCAATTTAATCAACATTGGGGTTACAGAAATGGGGAAGTCTTCAACGAGCGACGTAATTATTATCATAAACCTCAAATCACACTCAAAGATTTTTGGAAAATCAATGATAAACTGTCTTGGTCGAACATTGCCTACACCTCAATTGGTCGTGGAGGGGGACAGCGTTATTTTAATTCAGCATCTACTATCATTAGAGATGAGAATGGATTGGTAAATTGGGATATGATTGTACATAACAACCAATACAAAACACTGTTTGGACAAGTCTACTCTACGGCTGATCCTGCCTATGATGACAACCTTCTTAAATCTTCTCAAATTCTTTCAGCATCTGTAAACAACCATTTTTGGATAGGTGGTTTGTCTCAATTTGATTACAAACCCAACGACTATTGGAATATTGCAGGTGGTTTGGATTATCGATATTACAAGGGTGAGCATTATACAGAAGTCATTGACCTACTTGGTGGAGATTATTTCATTAATGAATCAGATTTGAATGCATCGACAACAATGAAAGTAGTTGGTGACAAAATAGCAAGAGAGGATCGACCTTATCAAAATCATAGAGATGGGCTGGTGCAATGGGCTGGTGCATTTGGGCAAGCCGAATATTCAAAAGACAAATGGACTGCTTTTGTGAATGTTTCAACCGTAACGAATTTTTACAGAGGTATAGATTACTTCAGAAAAAAACAACTTTCCATTGGAGATACACTCATCGAAATAGGTTCTGAAGATACCGTAACCTTCAACGGTCAATCCTATACAAGTGATTCAGAAGGGCTAGAAAACAATAAGACCGATTGGATTTCTAAAAGTGGAGTTACCTTTAAAACTGGTGCCAACTTCAATATGACGGAAACTTCAAATATTTTTCTAAATCTTGGTTATCTGAATAGAACGCCGCAGTACAGTAATGTAGTTGACAATAATACCAATACGTTTTTCGACAATCTCGTGAACGAAAAGATCCTTGCCATCGAAATGGGTTATGGGTTTCGATCAAAACGCTTTAGCTTAAACTCAAATGGATACGTAACCCGATGGGAGAACAGACCCCTACCCTATGGATTATCTGTTCCTGATCCCTTAGACCCTTCAGAATTTATTCGAGTGAATGTACCTGGGATGGATGCCATGCACATCGGTATTGAAACTGATTTTGCGGTGATCTTGCACAAAAAACTAAGTCTTGAGGGCATGGTCAGTATCGGAGATTGGAAGTGGGCATCTAAAGAAGATATTGTTATCTATTCAGATACCATTTCGTTCGATGCAAGAGGTGTTCATGTTGGTGACGCAGCACAATCTACTTATGCAGCAAGTTTGAGATATGCATTTGCAAAAAATGGATATCTAAAACTCAAATATACCTTCTTTGATAGATATTACAGTGACTTCAACCCTAATTCGCTATCAGGTGAAACGAGTGGAAAAGACTCTTGGCGTATACCATCATACGGGTTATTAAGTATCCATGCTGGATACACGATTCGATTTGAAAATAGTCAGCTGAGATTCAAAGCCAATATCTTTAATGCACTAAATACACTGTACATTTCTGACGCAAGAAACAATTACCATTTAGATGGTTCCTCTGACTTTGACGCAAATTCAGCCACCGTATTCGTGGGGCAAGGTATTCGATTTAATTTTTCACTAGGATTTCAATTTTAACAATTATGAATAAACTATTTACAACATTAAGCATCATTCTTTTATCTAATATATTGATTAGTCAGACGATTGCTGATGCAAGAAACGAGGCGATCGGCCAAACAGTTACGATCACAGGAGTTGCCACCAATGGATCTGAGCTAGGTAACATTAGATATATACAAGATGGAAGTGCAGCATTACCTGCCTATGGAAATAATCTTTCAAGTGTCCAAAGAGGAGATTCAATTTCTGCAACAGGTGTGTTATTCGAATTTAGTGGCTTATTAGAACTTTCACCTACAACTGGCTTTACAAGTTTTGGTCAAGGAACATTGCCACAACCTCTTATCATTCCAATAACAAGCGCAACAGAAGCCTTGGAGGCGCAATTGGTTCGAATTGACAATGTGACATTTGTCCAAAGTGGTGTTTTTGCCAGTGGTAGCAGTACTGTTCAAATTACTGACGGTGCAAATACACTTGATGTGCGTATTAATGGGTCTACTGATATTGATGGAACAGCGGTTCCTTCTGGTCCAGTCTCCATTGTTGCTTTATTGGGTCAATTTAATGCAAACTATCAGCTTATACCAAGAGATTTGAATGACATATTTCCATATGTCGCTCCGGCAAGAGAAATAAATGTTAAAATTGGAGGAATGGATGTTCTGAATAATGAAACTTTCATGATCGGCAACTCTGCTTCTACATCGCTTACAGTTGAAAATACGGGGTCACAAACGTTAACCATCTCAAGTGTTTCATTTTCGGGCGCAAATGCTGGAGACTTTTCGACAAATTTAGCTCCAACAACAATTGGTCCGTTATCCTCTCAAAATTTTAATTTGGATTTTGCTGCCTCGACGACAGGATCCGTTTCTGCAATACTAGCTATAGGCAATGACGATGACGACGAAAACCCCTACACCATAAATATAGATGCTGTCGGAACAGATAACGTCGCAACAGAACCAAGTTCTAATCCAAGCTCATTAAGTTTCCCTAACGTTAAACCCTATACCCTTTCTGGTGAATACTTAGATGGAACAAATGCGGAGAAATATATTGTATTGTGGAAAAATGGCTCTCCTATTACAGAATCTCCTTCCGATGCGACTACTTACAGAAGAGGAGATTATATTGCTGACGCTAAGGTTGCCTATGTTGGTAGTGGAACGAGCTTTACACCACGAGGAATCATTGCGAATCAAAATTACTATTTCAAGGTTTTTGCTTTTAACGGGTCTAATGGTTTTGAGAATTATTTACAAAACAACCCTGCAGAAGGTCAGATAACATCTTTAGGATCACAAGTAGGGAATTATTACGACGGGATATCAACGTCCAACTCTGATTTGGTATCGGAATTGACTGCATTAATCAATCCACACAATTACATCACCTATTTCCTATACAAAACGACCTTGATGAGTCAGTTTGAAGTAAAAGATACAATTAATGGTCAGTCATATGTTACGTGCTGCTATTCAGGAGAAAACAAAGTTTTTAACGACCCATTTGATTGGTCAGATAACGATTTCTCAAGAGAACATACATACGCCCACTCTTGGATGCCTACCTTTCCTTGTAATAATCCTGAAGAGGAAGAATATTCCGATCAACACAATTTGTACCCCGCCAATTTACCCAATGCAAACTCGCCAAGGAGTAATCTCCCCCTAGCTGACATAACAGGTAATACTGTTTTTAACTACCTAGAGGGAAGTGTCGGTTATAATGATGCCGGACAGCTTGTTTATGAGCCTCGTGCATCGCATAAGGGCAATGCAGCAAGGGCGATTATGTACATGGCAACATGCTATAACGGAACAGGCGGATTAAACTGGGGGATACCATCGAACCAGAGTCAAGAGACATTGAGAACATGGCATTTTAATGACGTGCCCGATAATTATGAAATTGCCAGACATGAATATATATACAACCTTCAAGGAAATAGAAACCCATTTATTGATTCTATAGACTTTGCCTGCTTTATTGATTTTTATCAAATGACATACAACACTGATTTATGCGGAAATATTGGGCTTTTAGAACAAATGGAAAGCAATTTTTCAGTGTTCCCTATACCTGCAAAAAATGAAATTTACGCTCAAATCAATGGCTTAAATATTAAATCATACAGATTAATCAATTCATCTGGTCAAATATTGATTAATGAATCCAGTTTGGATTCTCCAGTTGTAATGATTGATAGTTCTACCCTTTCATCCGGCACATATATTTTAATGGTAATAACGGATAAAGGCACTCTTGAAAAGAAAGTCATCATTGAGTAAAATCAAATTATTTATATCATTATTCATAATCGGTGCAGGTCTTTCGGCTTGCACTCGTTATTTACACATAGAAACCACACCTCAAATTAAGGTGGAAAAGTCGACTAAAGAGTCTGATATTATGAATGACATCATTCAGCCTTATCGAAAGGAATTGGATGAGAAAATGAATATCGAAGTCGCCTCTTCAAACACAAATTTCGTTGTAAACCGGCCCTCATCCAATCTTATGAATTGGATGGCAGATGTCGTTTTCACGAATCAGACAAAGAATGTAAAAATGTCTAAACCCGTATTCTGTCTTCTAAATACCGGGGGAATTAGATCGAGTATTGGTATTGGTCCTGTCTATTTGGGAGACCTTTACAAATTAATGCCATTTGACAATACAATTATCTGGGCTAGGCTTCCCATCAAGGAATTAGAATCCATTGAATTATACCTTTCAGAAACGGGCGGAGAGCCCATTTCTAATATCACCATGACCAATGGGATCATTCAATTTAATGGTTTTGACAAAACAGAGGCCGAAGATTTTTGGGTTATCACCTCCGATTATCTGTACAATGGAGGAGACCATATGGATTTTTTTCAAAAAAGCATCGAAACTGTTGAAACAAACAAATTGATCAGGGATGTCGTCATTGAGGAGGCGAAAATACAAGGTCAATTAATTAATGATGAAAATAGTCGGATTAAATGAAAAGAAGATCTTTTTTCCAACAATTCATATTGAGCTCCGGGGGTATACTTTTAGCTCCTAAAATCATGGCCCAAGCTCACAATAGAAAAGCAAAAAAAATCACAATTCTACACACCAATGATACCCACTCAAATATTGACCCTTTCCCTGAAAATCACTCAAAATATCCAGGCATGGGCGGAGTGGCAAAAAGATTTGAAATCATTGAAAAAATTCGAAGTGAAGAACAAAATGTAATTCTACTAGATGCTGGAGACATCTTTCAGGGAACTCCTTATTTTAATACATTTAATGGGAATCTTGAAATGAAACTCATGAGTAAAATGGGCTATGATGCAAGTACCATGGGTAATCATGATTTTGATATTGGACTTGAAGGTTTTAAGCTTGCAAAAAAACATGCTAATTTCCCGTTTCTGTGCTCCAATTACGACTTCTCGAATACCCTATTGAAAAATGAAACAGAGCCATACCATGTATTTAATAAAGACGGAATTAAAATTGGCGTATTTGGTATAGGTGTTGAATTGGATGGATTGGTTTCAAAGGGCAATTACGGTGATACCGTCTACCAAAACCCCATCAAAATCGCAAACCGAACGGCTGAAATATTAAAACAGGAAGGGTGTGATTTAATCATTTGCTTATCTCACCTTGGCTTTTCTTATGATAGTAGAGAAAAAGTTTCAGATCTTGTCTTAGCCAGTCAAACGAAAAACATTCATGTTATTATTGGTGGGCACACACATACTTTTCTTGAAAAACCGATCATAGAAAAAAACCTCATCGGGGAACTCGTATTGGTCAATCAAGTGGGATGGGCAGGCATTCAGCTGGGAAGAATTGACATCGATATCAGTTCCAAAATGAAAAGAAAAAGCAATATTGAAATTATATAAGCTCTTCTAAATATTGATTAACTTTCATTAAATATTTATGAAATTTTTATTACCTATTTTATTCCTTTGTTTGATTACTATTTTCTCTTGCACTAAAGAGGTTGAAATTGATATCCCTGGATATGTAGCAGAAATCGTAGTTGATGGAACTATTGAGACTAATCAATATCCTTTGGTACTTTTAAGTACCTCTGCAGACATTTATTCTGCTACAGACTTATCGTCATATCTAACGGGTTTCATCTATGATGCTGAGGTAGAAATTATTTGTGAGAATGACACATTCGATCTTCAGCTATACAATATCGCTGACCTACCACTCCAATCTCAATATAAATTGGCTGAGATGTTACGTCTAAAAAAACACAGTGAGATTTTACAGATCCCTATTATGGTCTACTCAAATACAGCTCTTATTGGAGAAATTAATAAGGATTATACACTGCGAATTCGCCATGACAATAAGAGCTACGTGGGCACAACGAAAATTGTACCTCCTACCCCATTGGATTCAATCTATTGGAAATTAGAGCCTGAAACAATTGAATATGGATACTCTTGGGCGATATTATCAGATACGCCAAACCAATTCGACGGCTACAAGTGGGAAGTCAAAAGGACCAATCTAAAATCAAATGGGTTGCCAAAGGATGACATCTTTAAAAGAGGGCGAGGAGGATACTTTGATGACCAATATTTTGATGGCATCTCATTTGAGTTCTTTTACGAAAACCCCATGAACCGTAAAGATTCCACTCACTTAAAGGAGTTTAAAAGATATTATCGATTGGGTGATACTGTAGTTGTAAAGTTTTCAAAAATGGATCAATACGTATTTACATATTACGATGCCAAGCTAAATCAAATTGTAAATTCAGGCAATCCTTTTTCTACACCAATTAATGCTCCCAGTAATATGAGCGATGGCGCATTGGGGGTTTGGGCAGGATACAGCCCATATTACGATACTTTATATTGTTATCCTTAAGTAACATATAGGATTTAACTATCTTTGCCTCCAAATTCAAATTATGTCATTAAACGAAGTTCGTGTTCGCTTTGCTCCATCACCCACTGGACCATTACATATGGGAGGGGTAAGAACAGCCTTATATAATTATCTTTTTGCTAAAAAACATAAAGGAACATTTATTATCCGTATTGAAGATACAGATCAAACAAGATTTGTTCAAGGTGCTCAGGATTACATTCTTGAGTCCCTAAACTGGTGTGGAATTAGCCCAGATGAAGGACCTGGGATCGGTGGAGAATACGGGCCATATATTCAATCAGAAAGAAAATCGAGCTATCGCAGTTTCGCTGAAAAGCTCATTGAAAATGACAATGCATATTATGCATTCGATACCCCTGAAGAACTCGATCGAATGAGATCAGAGGCAAAAAAAATGGGGATGCCCAATTGGCAATATAACGGAGTTAGTAGAATGAATTTGAGAAATTCGCTTACACTTCCAAAATCAGAGGTTGACCGATTGTTAGAGGAAGGAGCTCCATATGTCATTAGAATGAAAATGCCCAGAAATGAAGAGGTTCGATTCGAAGATAACATAAGAGGATGGGTTGTAGTAAACACAAACAATTTAGATGACAAGGTTCTTTTTAAAAGCGACGGAATGCCAACCTACCATTTGGCGAATATTGTCGATGACCATGCCATGAAAATCAGTCATGTCATTCGAGGTGAAGAATGGTTACCCTCTGCCCCACTTCATGTACTTCTTTATGATGCATTTGGATGGAAAAGACCTGAATTCGCTCATCTCCCACTACTGCTTAAGCCTGATGGGAATGGAAAACTGTCTAAACGGGATGGAGATCGTTTAGGTTTTCCTGTTTTTCCGATTGACTGGACAACGGCTGAAGGTGAATTGTATTCTGGATATCGTGAAAAAGGATATTTTCCAGATGCATTTATAAACATGTTGG
>JABJEE010000014.1 GCA_018665005.1 Flavobacteriales bacterium | reverse complement strand
GTTGAGGTCTTGCCTCCCTTAACTAAAATCACAGTATCCTTGATTGGAAAATCTACATCTTTGATTGAGTCAATAAAATGGTATTCATCAACTCCATTTTGACTCATCTCGTCCAGGGCTTCTTGTTTGTTTTCAATACCATCTTTAGGAAGAAGGACTATTTTCTTTTTGGTATTTGCCAAAGAACTGAGGTAATGGAGTGATGACTTAAATGACTCTAAATCCAATGAATAAGTATCATTTATTATAATGGTATTTTCAATTCCCTCATAAGACTCCATTCTCATTGCCAAATCAGGTAAATACCCTTTCTTTAAATCAACATTCGCACCAAAATAAGCAGCTGAACATAAACAAATTGACGCATTTGTTTTTTTCACTGGTTCTTTAATCTCAAGCTGGTCTAATTCTTTTTTATAATCAGACATACTAATATTATGATGTTCTTGCTGATTGAAGATCTCACGATACACTTGTGACTCGTATACGACTCTTTTTGACTCTTTAAATAGACTTAGATATTCTTTAAACTTATCCTGCTTGGAACCAAACTTATGATCAAACTTATCCCCGGCATGCGTTAAAACACCAAATGTAGGATTCAATAAACTATTAAATAGCTTTCCTTCTCCTTTCTCTGTCAAAGAAACCTCAAAAATCGCAATTTCGGAATCGGAATTCAATTCAAGTATCGATATTGCCAAACCCAATTTGGAGTTATAGCTTTTGGGAGATTTAACTACTTTAAATTTTTCACTTAACAAAAGGCTTAACCATTCCTTAACTATTGTTTTTCCATGTGTTCCGGCAATTGCAATAACTGGAATATCAAATTGAATCCGATGCCATTTAGCCAAATTCAATAATGCATCTAAAACATCTTCAACTTGGATATATACAGCATCATTCTTTTTTGTGAAATCTTTACTCGAGACTACAAAAACACGAATGCCTTTTTTATATGCGTCATCCACAAAGTCTATTCCCTTTCTGAAGGGTCCATTTAAGGCAAAAAAAACCTTATTCTCACCTTTTTTAACGAGTCTCGAATCATAAACAACAGAATGAATTACCGTATCGACTTTGACTCCAAGGATAACTCCTTGAATGACATGAGACAACTCCGCTAAAGTGATATTGATTTTCAAGACTCTGTATTCGTAAAACAAGCCCTACACAAGGGTCGGTATTTTTCAACAGCTCCAACAAGCACTTGAGAGGTTTCTGAAACTGTCCGATTTGAAAACTGAGCCAAATTTCCACAAGACACACATATCGCATGAACCTTTGTAACATATTCAGCAACTGAGAGTAAGTTTGGCATTGGACCAAAGGGCTTTCCAGTATAATCCATATCAAGCCCTGCCAATACAACTCTGATCCCTTTTGCCGATAAAGATTCACATACCCCTACAATTCCATCGTCAAAAAACTGAGCTTCGTCAATCGCCACAACCATGTGTTGATCGATATGCCCTAATATTTCTGAAGAATTTTCAATCAGTACTGCTTCAAATTCATTTCCACTGTGACTCACCACGTTTTTTTTACTGTATCGATTGTCGATTTTGGGTTTAAATAAAATCAGTTGTTGATTGGCAAATTCTGCTCTTCTCAATCTGCGAATTAACTCTTCAGTCTTTCCGGAAAACATCGATCCACAAATGACCTCAATCCAGCCATTTGATTTTTTTTGCAAGGGAAACTGCTCTAAAAACATAAATTAAATTCAAGGGTTATCATTAACAAAAAAGCAAAAATACCTTTATTTAAAAGATCCTATATACTTTAGGACAATATAACAACTTTTAAGCTAGTTCTAATCGATAATATTGAAAAACCAATCCCATCGTTCGATTGATTATTTTTATCAAAAGAAAACCATAGTGACCATGAAACGTATATTCTACATTCTATTTTTAATTACCTCTCAGTACTCTTTTGGACAAAATTACTTTGATTTCAAAAAGTTCACGAAAAAGATGTGCTCTCCTGAGTTTCACGGTAGAGGATATGTAAATGGCGGAGATTCAATTGCTGCAGATTATATTGCTCATCAAATGATGCTTCTTGATATAGATTCGTTGCCAACCGGTTATTTTCAACCCTTTGAACTCGATGTCAATACCTTCCCCGACAGCTGTTCGATTCATATTCATGATGAAATACTCATCCCTGGAATGGATTACCTAATTAACCCCAGTTCAAATGGGACCTGCATGGGGAATAAATGCATCGGACTAAGATCCTTTGACTCGAAACACATTGAAGTTCTAGACATGAAGAAGTTGTTGGAAGAAGAGTGGGATCCAAATTGGTGGAGAAGTTATGACGATGAAACGCTCTATGTTATAGATAATAATGTTTCTGAAGATAGTCTTTCTATTTATGTTCATCAGATGGCACAAAACACATCAAAATATTATGATGTAATAGAATTGGTTCATAATAAATTCACCTGGTCGGTGAGTTCTATGCCTCAGGAACATGTATATATTCAAATGAAAAAAGCAGTTTTTGACTCCCTAAAAACAGACACTCTTCATCTGAAAATTCATCTTCACAATGCGCATTTAACGCATTACGTGTCTAACAATGTTATTGGCCAAATAAGGGCAAAGAAGAAAGCCAAAGGAACCATCATGCTTACTGCTCACTACGATCATCTTGGAAGAATGGGTTCAAACACGTATTTTCCCGGGGCCAACGATAATGCCAGTGGGGTAGCGATGCTACTTCAGCTTGGATCAATGCTAAAATTGAAACCATTGAAAAGATACGACATTATTCTTGTTGCATTTTCGGGTGAAGAAGCGGGACTGATTGGTTCAAAATACATGTCAGAAAATCCTCTATTTGATATAAGTGATGCTCGGTTTTTACTCAATCTAGACATAATGGGAAGTGGTGAAGAAGGAATCACAGCGGTAAATGGAAGAGTATTCACAAAGGAATTTAAACGTTTGCAAAAGCTGAATAAAAAAGTAAAGGCTGTTCCCGTTGTAAAAGCTAGAGGAAAAGCAGCAAATTCGGACCATTACTTTTTTACTGAGAAAGGCGTTTCGTCATTTTTTATTTACACCATGGGGGAAAATAAAAACTACCACGATGTATACGACACATATGAGAACCTCACTTTCAGCTCATTCGAGCGGTTATCTAAACTATTCTATACCTTCCTCCGAAGATTCTAATTTGAGTTTGGATAAATTGATGGATTGAAAAACAATCAAAATAAGGCAAAGTAAAAGAGCATGAAGGGCTACCCACCAATTCCCTCCTTGGAAAATCAACACCAATTCATAAATTAAAAATGCCAAAAGCTGAAGCGTAGTCATCACTAAAAAGTTGCCAATAAATCGCTTTGGGTTATTAAGGATTTTAAAATTCACTAAAATGGTACTACCTAAAAAAATACAAGACAAAACAAATGAGCTTAATAGATTGTAGTTATGGCTTATTTTAGGAATAAATACATCGGTCAGGATGAAACTGACTAGTACCAGTGCTAAAAGGGGGGTGTACTGTTTAATGATTCTCTGAACCATCTTGCTGATTTAATTTTAAAACTTCACGAATAACGAGCACTAATGATCCAATAACACCAATGAGTGATAAGACTATTGTGAGCCAAGGGGTTTTGTTTTTAAAATAATCATCTAGATAAACACCAAGCCAAGTAAATAGAAAAATGGTAGCTCCCATCTGAATACCTATCGACGAGAATCTAATATAGATGTTGCTTTTCCAACCCGGAGATTGTTTTTTCATTCTTCAATAATATCTTCCTCCTGCATCAGATCAGACATCAAAGTGTTGGTTTCCTCAACTGGCATTTTTGCTGGGGACATTTTACAGCTTCCCTCAAAAAACGCACCTTCGTCAATCTTCAACTTTTTGGTATATATATTTCCGTAAATCTTTGAAGTGTCTCTTAAATTAAGAACATCATCAACTTTTATTTCCCCTTCAATAGTTCCAAATATTTCGGAAGTGAAGCAGGTTATATTTCCTTTAACCAAGCCTGAATTCCCTATGGTTACTTTTCCTTTACAAGATATATTACCCACGATTTCACCCTCAATAAGAATGTTGTTTTCTGATAAAATATCTCCTGTGATTTTCGTACCTACAATGATGTGGTTCCCCTCTTGATCTGCTGAATATCCCATATTTGATGTAAATGTTTCTTTTCTTTTTAACATATTAATTTAATAAAAATCAATGAAAAACGACTTATATTCCTCAAAATTAGAAGTTTCTATTAGGATTTTGAGATTGTTTTTTCCAATTGAGTAAATTTTATTATCCTGATAATCATCAAGAATTTCGTACCCCGCTTTGTAAGTGTTTATATATTCCTGAGCAGACTTTATATTTTCAAATTCTTTAACCAAAACAAAAGAAGTTTTATTCATAGTCAAGTTTGAGCTTGTCTTAAGCTTTTTGTTTTTATGTTTTTTCTTGTTAAAGGTTGATATTCCGTATTTAACGTCGTCTTCATCATCGTCTTCATCCAATAATACGATGATAAAATGTTTCTCGGTATCATCAAATTTATAGATGTATTCAGGGTTAAAATTGATAGAATCATTTTCACTAAATCCATTTTCGAGAATATCCAGAAGGTTTTGTGCGATTTCAGCTTGAGCGGTCCCTGGCTTTTCTTCAATGACCCTATTGATTAATGGGACCAACTCTTGTTTGTCTTCTTTTATCTGTCCGTTGGCAAATACGTTTAAAAGCAGGTATTCTGCTCTAAATGCATTAGAGGGCTCTTGTTCAATGATTCGATTAGTCGAATCAATTACCGCCTGATACAAGCCATCATAATATAAATCAACCAATGCTACATAAGACATCTCATCCATTTTCTGAGATTCTTTTTGCTTCACATAAAAGTCTGGATCATTCAGGTACTTGGCCGCATCAGAACTCGGATAATGGGTTAAGATATGATTGGCATACAGCTCTTTTTTTCCTGTAGCTTCATTTAATTTATACAATTGAAAAGCACAGGACAAATCCGTAAGATTTCTTTGGTTTATATCCAACACTCTATTAAATTGAATTTGTGCCAATTCTGCTTCATTCAAAATTTCTTTGTAGAGCACGCCACTTTGATATAGAGCTTCAAATAGATTGGTTTCTGAGACAGCGAAGGAACTGTCTGTGAGCGGAATGTTCTTTCTTAAATCATCTATTGTCAATGAATCAATCCCTATTTCTTCAACCAACAATGAATCTACTGAGCTTGAGTCTGACAATTCCTCATTTGAGAAAACAATCTTTTCGCTCCTCCTCCAATGGTCTTCATTGTCTCTTGACCCCCAAGCCTTTCGGAAATCATTATATCCTTCCTCTCTTAGTTTTGGATTCGTGAAAACTGATTTTTTTGTGGAAGTCGCATTGGCATTGTTTTGTTCTTGTAGAGCCAAAAGTTTAGCCGCCTCCATTTCTTTTCTTTTTTGGGCTTCTTGCTTAATCTGCTTTAAGGTTTCTTTTAAAAATTGTTCTCTTTCTTTTTCATCCAATAATGCAATGCGTTGAACACTATCTTCAAACATTACTATTTCAATCGCCTCAACAAGATCTGACAATTTAACTGCCTTGTCTTTTATCTGATCTCCATTTGGATACCCCTCCGGAATAAATCGGGTACAGGAATCATAATATTTTTGAGCAGAAACATAGTTCTTTTCATAATAACTTAAATCTCCTAGTTTTTCATAGGACATTGCTTTTTGACGTGCATTTCCATTAGAATAAAAAGCAGATTTGGTCAAATATACTCTCGCCAAATCTTTGTTACTTCTGTTGATTTCTAAATTCGCAAGAGCATAATAAACCTGGTCTTTATACTGCGCATTTTTGGCATCGTTAAGCATTTTCTTTAAATCTCTACTCAACTTGTCTCCTCCGCCACTAATCGCACGATTCAATCTCGCATTAAATGAAATATCAAATGGTGCCGAAGCTTTTAATGCTTGGGTATAATTCAATCGAGCCGAGTCCAATACATTGTTTTTTTGATATAGCTGACCCAAAATAAAATGCAATCTGGTTTTCTCAACAGCTGAAGGGCATTTTGTAATTGCAGAATTTAAGCCATTGATGGCTTCTGGGTATTCTTTTCTTTTAATTGCGAGATCTGCATAAGTTTTATAAATGTCGTACTGCAGCTTCTTGCTCATTTCAGGAATGTCTTCAACTTCCTCGGTTTTGTCTTTCACAAAAGGAATGAAATCCCGAAAAGTTTTCTTCTTTTGCTCAAGTGAGATTGCATTTAAATCATCCAAAATAATTTTGGCATCGGCAAATTTTCTTTGTTCTATTTGAATTTTAGCAATCCAAAGTTTTGCTACATAATAAGAAGGGTCTTTTTCAAACAGTCGTTTTACAAACTCAAAGTTTTTCTTCGCCTTCTTGTATTCTCTTTTGTAATAAAGAGCTCTCCCTATAGTTATCCAATTTTCATCAATCCATTTATTATGCTCTACATCCTTGTAGTACATATCCTGAGTGCTGGGCATACTGTGATTTGTAATCACATTAGAGCATTTTGAGATGGCGGTATCTATAGCTGAATGCATCCCTTTAGATTCTTCTTCATTTGGAAGAAGGTTTACGGGTAAAATCTCATAAAAATCATCTTTTTTGGAGCTGTAAAATGTGCGTAGTGATTGATCCAGTAACTCGTTTGCATTAAAATGCCCATTGAACCGGGCGGTAGTTGAATGATAGGTTCTATTGAGAAAAGAGTTTTTCTCTGTTGAACAGGCTGAAATGAGTACGAATACACCAATTCCCAAATATGTAAGTGACTTTAACATCATAAACGTCTATCAATAACTAAATTATCTATGTTTTAGTATAAATGAATAGGGATAATTAGGCAATGTTTGTAAAAACCTGCTGAATGTCATCATCATCTTCAATTTTATCTAACATTTTCTCAATTTCTATTAACTGTTCCTCTGTAAATTCTACGGGTGAGGTGGGAAATCTTTTCAAGCTTGATTTTTGAATCTCCAAACTCATCTCTTCTAATGATTTTGCTATTGTTCCAAAAGCCGTGTAGTCGCCGTAAACAAATAATAAATTGTCTTGAACCTCTAATTCTTCTACTCCAGCATCGATAAGACTAAACTCAAGCTCTTCTATATCCAACTCTTCAGGCAAATCTAACTCAAAAACACTTTTTCTTTGAAACATAAATTCCAACGAACCTGTGGGCACAATACATCCTCCTGCTTTGTTAAAATATGATTTTACATTGGCCACTGTACGCGTTGGATTATCCGTTGCGCATTCCACAAAAACGAGTACCCCATGAGGACCTTTTCCCTCGTAATTCATTTCACTAAAAAGTGCCGTATCCTTTTGAACCGATCTTGATATTGCCGCCTCGATATTATCTTTAGGCATGTTTTCAGCTTTGGCGTTCTGAATTGCGGTTCTTAATTTGGCATTTGAGGCAGGATCAACACCTCCCTCTTTTGCTGCTAGAGTTATCGCCTTCCCAAGTTTAGGGAAAATCTTGGACATCTTGTCCCATCTTTTTTCTTTAGCGGCACGTCTATATTCAAAGGCTCTTCCCATAGTTCAGTTTTAACAAAAATATACAATTCAAGGTGTAAATTCAAGAACGAGATTGACTAAAAGCTTCCAGGATCTCATTCAAATAATTCAAAACAGATTCGCGACCTAGATTTGATTGACTAGAGCTAATGAAAACAGGGGGTAGCTCCTCCCAATATTTTAGAAGTTCTTTTTTATAAAAAGATATTTTTTTTTGAAGCGCTGAACTCGACAACTTGTCCGATTTGGTAAATATGATTGAAAACGGAATCTCCTTTTCTCCACACCAATTCATAAATTCTAAATCGATATTCTGCGGTTCTAGTCTAGAATCGATTAAAACAAAAGTGGTCAAAAGATTTTTTCTGTGAAGCAAATATTCAGCAATGAATTGCTCCCAATTGTTTCTGCTTTTCTTAGATGCTTTGGCATAACCATAGCCCGGTAAATCTACCAAATACCAATTTTCATTAATGATGAAGTGATTTATAAGTTGCGTTTTACCCGGTGTAGAGGATGTTTTGGCCAATTTTTTTTTATCGGTGAGCATGTTTATCAAGGAAGATTTTCCCACGTTTGACCTCCCAATAAAAGCAAATTCTGGTTTTTCATCTTCAGGACATTTTTTAAATGTCGTATTTGAAATTAAAAAATCAGCACTAGAAATAACCATTTGGTAAATTTATAATATCTTGTAAGTATAAGAACAATTAAGCTACTAACTTGTTTTTATTAAATAGATAGAACTAACAATGGCGGAATATAAAATAAAAGATCTTGAAACCCTTACTGGTGTTAAGTCACACACCATAAGAATATGGGAAAAAAGATATCGCATTTTAACGCCTGATAGGACCGATACGAAAATCAGAACCTACTCCGATTCAGAATTAACCCACTTATTAACCGTAAGTATGTTAAATCGAAATGGAATTAAAATTTCAAAAATCGCAGAGCTTTCACAAGAAGATATGAACAAGCTTCTTTGGGATATTAAAGTAGACAAAGAACCTGAATACAGTATGGATAAATTCATATTGGCTTTGGTTACTTTGGATGAACCGATGTTTAAGGAGACGCTTCACGGACTACTGGAAGCCGTTGGATTAGAAAAGACGTTTACTGATCACCTCATTCCCTTTCTTGATCGAATTGGAATTATGTGGTTGATTGGTTCAGTGAGTCCAGCGCAAGAGCATTTCATGTCAAATCTTATCCGACAAAAAATTATATCCGAAATCGATAAGCAAGATATTCCGAATTCCACAGAATCTACGGTTTTAATGTATCTGCCGGAGCACGAGTGGCATGAGATTAGTTTATTGTTTTATCATTTTTTATTACGATCTAAAGGAATTCCCACCTTTTATTTAGGACAAAGTTTACCTTATGACTCTTTGGTAGAGTGTATTGAAAAATTAAAACCCAATGCCGTATTTACATCATGGTTGACATCTGTCGATAAGGAATTTGTAGTTGGTTATTTCAAAAGGCTAAATTCCGATTTCCCAAAGCTAGATGTGTTTGCGGGGGGCGCCCAAATAAAACCAAATTCTGAAGCATTAAAAAAATTCATTGTTGAAGTAAGTGATATTTCAAGTATCACAAACCACATGAAATCTTAAACCACAAAATTTATAATTTTTCCTGGGACAATTATAACTTTTTTGGGTTCTTTGCCGTCAAGCCACTTCGCAGTAAGCTCCATTTCTTCTAGCGCTGTTTTAATCTCATCTTGTTTAAGAGTCAATGGTAATTCAACCTTAAATCTCATTTTGCCGTTAAAAGAAACAGGATATTCATATGCTTCCTCAATCAAATATTCTTCTTTAAAAACAGGGAACTGGGAATCATAAAGAGATCCTGGTGTATGACCTGCTTTTTCCCATAGTTCCTCACAAAAATGAGGCGCATATGGAGCCAAAAGAATTATGAACTGTTCGAGTACTTCTTTACTATGACATTTTTGTTCAGTAAATTCATTTACGGCAATCATGAAAGTTGACACACACGTATTTAAAGAAAAACGATTTAAATCTTCTCTAATACGTTTTATCGTTTTATGTAAAGTCTTCATGGAATCCTTGGAAGGTTTTTCATTCGACACAATTGAGATGCCATCTGAAGAACAATATAACCTCCAACATTTCCTTAAAAAATTATGTACACCAGAAATACCTTTGGTATCCCATGGTTTACTTTGTTCTATAGGGCCCAAAAACATTTCATATAATCTTAAGGTGTCGGCTCCATAATCTACAACAAGATCATCTGGTGTTTGAACATTAAATTTTGACTTTGACATTTTTTCAACCTCATAACCACAAAGATAATTTCCGTTATCGTCTAATATAAACGTAGCGTCCTTGTATTCAGGGAGCCAATGCTTGAATTTTTCCTGATCTAAAATATCATTATCCACAATTGAAATGTCTACGTGAATAGCCGTGGTGTCATGTTCTTTTCTTTTGTCTTTCGTTACAAAACTGTTTGTGCCATTGATCCGATACACAAAATTACTTCTTCCCAAAATCATACCCTGATTAATAAGCTTTTTAAAGGGTTCTTCAAAAGGAATAAATTTTAAATCAAATAAGCATTTGGTCCAAAATCTTGAATAGAGAAGGTGTCCTGTTGCATGTTCTGAACCACCAATGTATAAATCCACGTTTTGCCAATAATCGACCTTTTCTTTGGATACAAATTCCTTTTCATTATGTGGGTCCATATATCTTAAAAAATACCAAGAACTTCCTGCCCACCCTGGCATGGTATTGAAATCCATTCTGTCACCTTGAAAATGATTCCATTGGTTTTTTTGAGCTCTAGCCAAAGGAGGCTCTCCCTCTTCGGTAGGCAAATACTTATCTACTTCCGGTAGTTCAATGGGTAGCTTTTCGTCGTCCACTAAAAACGGAGTTTCATCTACAAAGTAAATCGGAAAAGGCTCTCCCCAATATCTTTGTCTTGAAAAAACAGCATCACGAAGTCTATAATTTGTTTTCCCCCTACCGATGCCACTGCTTTCAATCTCTTGTATCGATCGCGTAATGGCCTGCTGAACTTCCAGGTCATTTAAAAAGTCTGAACCTGTAATTACCCCACTCTTTTCCTCATGAGCACAATTCGATATGTCAGTATCCTTGAAAATATTATCAATTTGAATATCAAACTTCTGGGCAAATAAATAATCTCTTTGATCACCACATGGCACCGACATTACGGCACCTGTTCCGTAGGTAGACAAAACATAATCACCGATCCAGATCGGTATTTCTTTTCCCGTAAAAGGATGAAGCGCATAAGCACCTGTAAACTCTCCCGTTATATTCTTGACATCGGATTGCCTATCTCTTTCCGATCTATTTGCTGTTTTTTCTATATAACTCGTAACCGCCTCTTTTTGGGCTTCACCAACAATATCTAATACCATTTCATGTTCCGGAGCCAACACAATAAAAGTTACCCCAAATATGGTGTCGGGCCTTGTGGTAAAAACCTCTATTTTTCTGTCATTACTATTTGAAACCTGAAAAGAAACTGATGCACCTTGTGATTTACCAATCCAGTTTCTCTGTTGTTCTTTTAATGAATCGCTCCAGTCCAGCTGATCTAAATCATTTAATAGGCGCTCCGCAAAAGCCTTAATTCTCATAGACCACTGCTTCATTACTTTTTGTTCTACTGGGTAACCTCCGCGAACTGATAATCCATTTGATATTTCATCATTCGCCAGTACAGTTCCTAATTTCGGGCACCAGTTCACTTGTGATTCTGATAAATAGGCTATTCGGTAGGATTGTAATATTTCTTCTTTTTGCTTGCGATCAAAATTATTCCATTCACTCGAGGAAAACTCTATATGTTCATCATGGTAAGCCTGTATTCCAGCGGAACCACTTGCATCAAAGTGAGACACCAATACTTGGATGTCTTTTGTACAACCTTCTTTTAAATCATAAAAAGAATTAAACAACTGCTTAAAAATCCATTGCGTCCATTTATAATATTCAGGAGAAGAGGTTTTAACTGCTCGGTCCCAATCATAACAAAAACCCATTTGATTAAGCTGGTCTCTATAGCGTTCTATATTTTTATCCGTTGTAACTGCTGGATGTTGACCGGTTTGGATGGCATATTGCTCAGCCGGCAAACCAAATGAATCATAACCCATAGGGTGTAATACATTATAACCTTCAAGTTTTTTATATCTGGCTATTACATCAGAAGCAATATATCCCAAAGGGTGGCCGACATGTAATCCCGCCCCTGAAGGATATGGAAACATATCAAGTACGTAGTATTTTTCTTTTGATTTATCCTCTACAGTTTTATAAGATTTGTTTTCTGACCAAAACTTAATCCACTTTTTTTCTATTTCCCTAAAGTTATATTCCATGATTCTGTAATAAGAGTGTAAAGATAGCTAATGCGCGTAATCATTTGATGCTTGTTTAGTCAAAAAAAAATTATAATTCTCAAAGAAAATTACCCTTTAATATTATGGCACAATTATTGCATTAACCTATTTAAAATTTGGAGAAAAAACTCCCATATTTTTGGTTTTTAACACTTTTTTAATAATTCAACGTTTTTAACGAAACACAGAAAAGACCGGAAATTCCGGTCTTTTTTTTTATAAAAAATTTAAAAAAATCGCTGTAATACCTATTAACATAAATGTTAGGTCAACAAAAGCGAAAAAATAATTATAGCCAATTTTTTTATAATTTATAGTCAAAACGAAAAAGTATAAAAGGCCAATCATCCATGCCTGAGGGTTTCTTATTGCCTCCCATCCAATAAACAACATCACAACTGAAATGATCAAAACAAGCTGAATGAGCTTAACCGATTTTTCAATCCCAACGACTTGAGGAATGGTTCTCATTTCGTGAGGATCGAAATATATATCTTTAATATCTGAAGGTATTAGTATACTCATTAAAAACAGGAAACCTAGAATCCACGGTTGAGGTGAATCAAATATCCAGTAAGGATAAATGAAAAACAATAAATACCATATTGCAATAACAAAGAAAACCTTCAAATAAGGGATTTCTCTTAATGCAAATTTACCAATACGCTTTACATAAAAAACACTAGTTAAAACACAAAAAACAGTCAGAATATTCTGCAATTGATCAAAACTGTAAAGCCAAAAATATAAAAGCATTGCCATTAAAGTAGGAATCAAAGCAAGTACGTAAATTGACTTTTTATTAAGCCCTGTCCAATCATTAATGGAGTTTGGTAGTCTTCCCATCTTGAATTTCCAAAGACGATGTAAATTATATATACCTATTATTCCAAAAGAAATCATTAATGCATACACCCAAGAAGATGGGTACTCAAAATACAAACCATAAAGAAAAAAGAAACTGTATATCGCCAATAAAATATGACTTCTTAAAAGGTATTTGAGGATGTTATTCATAATCCAATTTTGATGGGCTGACAAAAAACAGTTCTACGTTAGATCACTTATCTACTTTACTCAGTCTTCCTAACTCTTTATATTTTAAATGATTTGATGAGGCACTAATTCGG
>JABJEE010000013.1 GCA_018665005.1 Flavobacteriales bacterium | reverse complement strand
TGAAATCAAGGTCAATCTGTCAAATATCGAATCTGGAAGCTATATTGTCAGAGTGTTTGACAACCAAAATAGAACTTCGAAAGCTCACTTGATTGAAATAAATAAATAGTATTCATGGGAAAAGCTATTGTTTTTCACTTCTTTTTGCTGTTGATATATTCGCATGGTATTAGTCAAACTTTCATAGAAGACTTCGATGACATTAGCAACTTAAGCGATTGGTATTTTCTAAACAATAGCAGCTCCCAAAACCAGAGTTGGCATCAGGGTGACCCTTCTCAATTTAGTGCTTACCAAGGGGCATCTAATTCATTTATTGGCGTTGGATATCAAAGTTCTTCTGCTTCTACACCAGTTACTTTAAGTAATTGGGCCATTACCCCATCCCGTACATTTAACAATGGGGACATCATTACCTTTTACACGAGACGTATTGATGTTAACCCCGTATTTCCTGATCGAATTGAGGTGAGACTAAGTGAAGATGGAAATAATCTTAATGTTGGTTTTGCCCCAGAAGATGTTGGGTCATTTAACACCCTTTTGTTAAGTATAAACCCAACCCTTTCATCATCTGGTTATCCACCATCTTGGACACAATATACCATATCACTATCAGGACTGAGCGGGCCTACAAACGGCAGAATAGGTTTTAGGTATTATGTGACCGATGGTGGTCCTGGAGGATCAAATTCGAATTATATCGGTATCGATTCTTACACGTATTACACGGCACAAGCACCTCCTACCAATGATGAATGTGTAAACGCTATTGGTATTGACCACACAGCAAACTGTACACCGGTTCAGGGCTCTCTTGAAGCGGCAACGGAATCTATTCCCGGTTGTGATGGCATTGCAAACAATGATATCTGGTACCAGTTTACTGCCAATTCAAATGCTTCTTCGATAGAGCTATTAAGTTCAAGTGATATGGATCCTGTAATTGAAGTGTTTTCGGGAACTTGTGCAAATCTGAACAGTATGATTTGCTTAAACGCGACCTATGACGGTGAAAATGAATCTACAACAATTGGTGGGCTAATCCCTGGTCAAGATTATTATATACGCGTTTACGATTGGTATGATTGGATTCCAAACACTATGGATTTTAGCTTATGTATCGAAACCTTTGATCAATGTAATATTGACTCAGGAATAAATAGCACTTCAGAAAATGAAATATGTGGCGACAACAATAACGGAGGATGTTACATGACCAATCCTATATATCAGGATGTTACCTGCGGTGAAACTGTTTTTGGTTCCTGTTGGGCGGTTAACGGAAATAAAGATTTTGACTGGTATCGATTCGAAATCTATGAGCCAGGTTTATCAAGTATATTAATATCATCTGAATTTCCCGTAACTGTGGACATCTATAATATTAGCAACTGCTCACTACCACAACTGATCACCTCGGAAAGCTACAATTCGTGCGAACAAAACACCTTTACAGTAAATTTACTATCAGGGACCTTTGCAGCAATTGTAAAACCAACGACTACAAATGAATTGTTGTGCGGAAATTTCAATGACTATGAAATCGGATTTGACTTTCCGGAAAGTATTTTAGATCTCAATTTGAGTGGGACAATTGAGTTTTGTGAGGGCTCACCAATCCAGCTGTATTCAACCAATCAAACAGAAGGTGTTTTTAATTGGGGTATCGGGGGTAACAATATCGAATCAACTGACACCCTTCTTGTTGATTTTTCAGGGTCCGTATATTTAAATTACACCAATCAAAATGGCTGCGTATCTCCTCCGTCAGAAACGGTCGAAATAGTAATGAACCCATTAAATTCAGCCATCTTTAGCTTTGAAACAAATTTCCTTTGCATCGGAGAGGGCATTACCACACCAACCATTATTAACCCTGGGGAAGGAGTCTTTTCTTCTAATTCAGGATTGGACCTCAACGTGACCAGTGGCGCAATTAATGCCGATAACTCATCCCTTGGCGTGTATCTTGTAACTAATCAAACAGAAGGGATTTGTCCAGACTCCGTGAGTATCGAGATTACAATTGAGGATTGCTCGTCTATTGAGGAAAACCAATTAGTATTCACCTTAATACCCAATCCATGCAGCAATACTATTGAGGTTTCCTCCAATCAAGGTGGATTCATCTATATATACTCTAGCCATGGAGACCTCGTATACAAAGGAGTGAAAACCCCCGAATTGCCATTAAACATCTTAACCGAAAATTATTGTCCTGGCCTTTATTACATATCCTTTTATAACAGTGAAAAAAGTTCCATTCAAAAATTGATAAAGCTCTAATTTTATAATCACTTAATTATTCGTTACATTCGATAAAAAATAAACCACATGAAATTCATTTCAAGCTTATTCTTTGTTCTGTCCCTTAGCTTCTCATTTGCTCAAACATGGAGTGGCGAGGTAGCAGAAATATTCTATGAAAAATGCACCAAATGTCATCATCAAGGTGGTGGAGCCCCATTTTCTTTAGTCGATTACAACGAGGCCAATACAATGGCTACCTCGATATATGACGCGGTTTACCAAGGACAAATGCCGCCATGGCCCCCCAATGAAGAGTCGGCAGAATTCTTACATGATAGAACTTTAGAAGCCTCTGAAAAAACGACAATATTAAATTGGCTAACAACAGGTACACCTGAGGGAGATGCCTCTCAAACTCCTCCTCCTCCGGTCTACAACCAAGGGTCAATTTTGGGTGATGGAGACTTAGAGGTTCAGATACCTACATATGCAAGCAAAGCCATTGCTGAAGATGATTATGTTTGCTTTTCGCTGCCAACCAACCTTACCGAAAATAGAATTATTAAAGCCGTGGAAGTTATACCTTTTAATCCTGAAATTGTACATCACGTGCTTGTTTATGTCGACCAAAATGGCTCAGAAGTTACAGACACCATTGGTGGAGACTGCGCAAGTCCTTCAGATTTAAACACAAAACTCGTTGGCGGATTTACACCTGGAGCAACACCCATTATTTTCCCATCTCAGGACCCAATAAAACTGGGTGTTTCGGTAAATGCAGGAGCCAAAATTTATTTAAATATGCATTATCCGATTGGAAGTTATGGTCTACAAGACAGTACAAAAGTGAT
>JABJEE010000151.1 GCA_018665005.1 Flavobacteriales bacterium | reverse complement strand
GTTTAGGTTACTGATAAAGAAACTTATAGTAGTAAATTTCACACCATATCCTTCAATCGTATTGTAAACAGAGTCAAGATGTAAATCAAAACCATTATATACTGGATTGATTTGAATTTTTATTGAGTCATTGGGTGAATAAACACAACTCCCATCATTCTGGGTTGCGTTTTCATTGAAATTCTGAGCATTTTCATCTGTACACCCTTCTTTTTTACAAGAAAACAATGATAACGTTAGTACAAACAATAAAAATAAAAACCGATTCATAGTCTATCAAAATTAAGGTAAAATAATTGGTTTTTCCTATTTTTAAGCCAACAGAAAAACATAATAACATGTTAGCATCCCTTGATAGAAAAAAGTACCCGTTATGCGTTTTAAACGCTTCCGCAGGAAGTGGTAAGACTTTCCAACTGGTACTTGAGTATCTGTCAATCTTGTTGGCCCCTGAATCTTCAAATAATTACAAGGGTATTGTTGCTATAACTTTTACGAATAAGGCATCAACTGAAATGAAAACAAGAATTATAGATGCTTTGTTTAATATCGCCAAATATGATACTGCTGGCAAGGATTCCAAGACCGAGTCCATTGTTTGTGAGCTTGAAAAAATCATAAAACTAGAGGTGCATGAGTTAAAGAGGAGGGCTTCTAAAGCATTAAAAGCAATTCTTCATGGTTATGAAAATTTCAATGTATCAACGATAGATAAATTTAATTTGAGATTGATAAAATCATTTTCAAATGATCTCAATCTGCCTGCTGAATTTGAGATTTCATTGAATGAAAAGGAGGTTTTAGACGAGGTTTTGGAGTTAATGCTCAGTAATGTTGGTACTTCTAATAATTTAGCACTTACCAAGCTTGTAAAAAATTATGCCAAGTCAAATTTCCAAGATGGCAGCCAATGGAATTTCAAAAGACATTTATTGGCTTTTGCATCGGCACTAAATAATGAGAAAAACAAGTCATATATTGAACTACTTCACACGCTAAATTTTGATGAAAAAGAGTTTAAAATGCTCTTTAAGGATTTGCGAACAATTAGTTCGGGCTTTTCAGGTTTAAATCTTGCGCTTAAGGAATATGTATCGGGGATGAATTTGAACCCTGATGATTTACCTGGTAAAACAAATACAATGAAATCGTTAAACAAAATACTTGGCTATCAAAAGTTTCCGACTTTTAAACGCGACGTTTCATTGTTGACAGCAACTTTCATGAAGTTATGTGAGAAACCTGGAGATTCTAAGGCTTTTACAGCAGAACTAAAGCAACGGCTTTTAGACTTAAATGAGTTTCATGCAGAAAATGCCCAACGTCACATGTTATTGTCGAAGTATAAAGCAAATTTTTATAATATGGCTTTATTGAAATATGTTTCAGAGGCTTTACATGACCTTCGGATGAAAACGAAGGTTATTCGTATTTCTGAGTTTAATGAATTGATTGGGACCCTTGTTCAGAAAGAGGATGCACCATACATATACGAACGTTTTGGTACCCGATATGAGCATTTTTTATTGGATGAATTTCAAGATACTTCAAGACTTCAATGGCTTAATCTTTTACCGCTTCTGCGAGAATCTCTTTCGAAAGGAAAACAAAATTTAATCGTTGGTGACCCGAAGCAGTCTATCTATCGATTCAACAACGGTTTGGCTGAACAATTCGTGGCTTTACCTGCTATTTATAACCCAGAGAAAGATCCAAAGATTGAAGACCACTCAGCGTATTTTAATCAGATGGGCACGAAAAGACCTCTTGAAATGAATTACCGATCTTCTGCCGAGATCGTGAACTTTAATAATAGTTTTTTTGAACAATTCAGGACGTCATTACCTCCAAAATTCGGTGCGTTTTACGAGGCTGTATCTCAAATTCCTGCGGCCACTAAGGCCGGATTTGTCCAAGTTGTTTCGGAAAAACGGAAGCCTGACTCAGAGGAGATGATTGATGAAATTCAGACCATTATTAATCAATGCCTAAAGGATTCCTTTGACCTTGGTGATATTTGTATTCTCACTGACAAAAATGACCTTGGAGTAAAAATCGCTAATAAACTAACCAAATTGGGAATTACTGTTTTTTCTCAGGAATCTCTATTAATAAGCCGTAATATGGAAGTGAGATTACTTATTGCTTTTTTAAAATGGAGAATGAAGCCTACGGTGGATTTAATGAAAAGACAGTTTGCTGAGCTTTATTTTAGGATGAATCAGACCGTAAACGACCCCTATTTTAATTACATCAAAGCGGTTCAAAATAATTCCGGAAAAACGATAAAAATTTTTGACGATGATCGCTTCCTTGAAGATTATTTTGGTGGTGCAAAAAAATTCTTTAAACCTTTTGAAAATCTTGTTCAGTTGGTTCAAGAGTTCATCAGACTCATGAGGTGGAAGGAAGTAGAAAACCCGTATTTGCATCAGTTTTCAGATTTGGTTTTTCAATTTCAATGTAACCGTCAATCTGATTTGTCAAAATTCATAGAATATTTCGAGGATAATAAGTCTAAGTTTGCATTGAAGATGCCTGAAAGTAAGGATGCAGTTCAAATCATGACAATCCACAAATCTAAGGGCTTAGAGTTTCCTGTAGTCATCATCCCGAAGATTGACTTTAGCCTGAGCATTCACAACGAGTCGAAGTTTTTTGTTGAATCTGATGGTAAAGTGCTATATACTTCTTTGAGTAAGACAAATATTTTAGACGAAATTCATACCAAAGCATTGGAGGAGGAGAATTTGATTCTCTTAGACAAACTTAACTTATTATACGTTGGTTTAACGAGACCGGAAAGACGTCTGTATATATTCAATAGGTATGATAAAGCATCCAACTTGGGGCATCGTTTTCATCATAATCTTATCCAAACTTTCGAATTGCAAGAACAAGA
Organism: Flavobacteriales bacterium; assembly: GCA_018665005.1. Classification (GTDB taxonomy): domain Bacteria; phylum Bacteroidota; class Bacteroidia; order Flavobacteriales_D; family Crocinitomicaceae; genus UBA952. Next base: position 260 of record JABJEE010000151.1, on the reverse strand, counting down.
TGGAGTATGCCGCTATCAATCGGGTATTGCAACCAGAAAAATAGAGACCGTTTCTGATAATGGTGATTTTTATACCCCAAAGGAGGTCGTAAATGAATCTTCAGTTTTTCAAATTGCGTTCAAAGAGAAGCATAAAGAAGAGCATGGTTCTCAGGAGGAACGGCTTTTTGGTGTTTATTTCCATGCGCTTATGGCTAGTGTAGATACCATTGATGCATTAGAAAGTGCACTGAGTGCGCTTATAAATAATGGTATTGTTC
>JABJEE010000150.1 GCA_018665005.1 Flavobacteriales bacterium | reverse complement strand
TAGAAGGGTTTATTCCTAAATAAAAGCAGTTTACAACCCATAGGGCATTCTTCCTGCACGCGGCATGGCTGGGTCAGAGTTGCCTCCATTGCCCAATATTCCTCACTGCTGCCTCCCGTAGGAGTCTGGTCCGTGTCTCAGTACCAGTGTGGGGGGTCACCCTCTCAGGCCCCCTACCTATCGTTGCCATGGTAAGCCATTACCTTACCATCTAGCTAATAGGACGCATGCCCATCTTATACCGCCGAAGCTTTAATTTTCCAAATGATGCCATTAGAAAATACTATGGAGGATTAATCCGAATTTCTTCGGGCTATACTCCTGTATAAGGTAGGTTGCATACGCGTTACTCACCCGTGCGCCGGTCGCCACCAAAATAGTAAACTATCTTTGTGCTGCCCCTCGACTTGCATGTGTTAGGCCTGCCGCTAGCGTTCATCCTGAGCCAGGATCAAACTCTCCGTTGTATAATAACTTCGAATTTTAAAGCTCGTGATGTTAATTCTTATTCTTGATTTCGTTGTTTCCTTTTTTCCTTCAATAATTCAAAGAACTTTCTTCTGTACTATTCTTATTCGTTAAAATAAAAATAACAACTCCCTTGCGTCTCTTTCTCTATCTAATCAACCTCCTGACACAAAAAAGCCCCAATCAAATCATTTCGATAAATCATTTGCGGGGTGCAAAGATAACTACTCTTTTCATTCTAACAAGAAAAAAAATGAAAAAAAATGAAAAAAAATAGTCCGCCTTGAATAAAGCGGACTATTAAAAGTATTCAATAGCACTATAATGTGTTATATAATAAGTGCTTATGGCTTATCTTACTACCTGAATAAGTTTTGTTAATTGTTGGTTGTTAATCTCAAGTTGAACAATAAAAGACCCCGTTTTTAGATCAGAAGGAATTCCTACATTAAATGTATTCGTACCTGAATCAACTGAACCAAGGTTCGTTTTATATGCAGTCTTACCTTTTAAATCAATAAGAGAAAATAAAATCTCTTCATTTTCAAATGTATTTAATGATATAAATACTTCATTCTTACCCGGAACAAAAGAAACATTATTAAGACTAGATTGGGTTAAATCAACCAATGATGCAGATGGCGACTCTGAGATAGAATGTTCTGATAACCAAATTTCATCACCGGTATTAGCACCATTGTTGTTTGCCAAATTACTAGCTACGTAGAAGGTGACATCTCCAGTACTAGAAGCAGGTGCAGTCCAAGACCAGTCCCAACCAGGTACTGCGCCGGAATTACTTGTTGAAGTATGGTTTGCATACTCTCTACCATTAGCCGAATTGATCAATGTATTAGGCCCTGCGGCGAAATCACCAGCCATGTCATTTGAAGCATCCTGTAATGCAGTGGCTTGGAATCCTTTCTTATCCGTTGGCAAAGTCATTTTAAGACGAACAGTATACGTCATTCCCGGAACATAAGAGGTTACAGGATCGTTGCCATCTAAAACCGCTAAGACATTAACCCCATTAACATCTGTAATGGCTGATCCTGCATGACAAGCCGTACAATTTGACTCCCCTGGAGCTCCAGTTTTTCCGGCACCTGCACCCCCTGAATTAGAAGGCATATACATTTTATCAATGCCATTTTTAGAAAATTGAAAGCCAAAAAACATGAGGCTCATGGCGCTTAAAAGTAGAATAGATTTATTTTTCATAGTTTATTATTTAGTTATTAAGTTTTCCTTGGCATATCCAAAGTTCGAATAAGGTAATTAAAGAATCATTTAAAGGGCCATTTTGAGGCATTAATTGCAACCCATTGGCATTCATAGCATCAAGCATATCACTTGCATTTACTGAAACATTATCATGTCCATTAAACACATATCCACCAGAACCTCCCCCTAAATCATGGCAACCCAGACAATGCTGCTGTATCAATGGTTCAATGGAAGAGCTGTAAGAAACCACCTCTTCTGATGAGCATATCGATTCCTGGGGCACCTGATCTTTATCACAAGAACTTCCAACAATCAAAACTGATCCCAAAAAAAATATTATTAGTTGTTTCATTTAATCAATGCTAAATTGCCTACTGACACAAAATCCTAGTCGAAACTGCCCTTTCAACCAACTTTCATAGGTATAAGGTATAAACTGAGTTTCACCCAGACCTTTAGAATTTGTAAAGTTAATAGTAAAATTATGCCCAAAAGTTTTCCATTCGAGTGCTACGCCCAAACTATTGAAAAAGTTTTCTTGTCGAAAATCTTCGTTATGGATTGTTGGATAATACTCCATAAGTAGAAAGAATTTTTTAGACAACTTTAATCTCATGGCTGCTCCCAATGAGAATAATTCGTTTAAATCATTTTGTGCCACATAATTTCTATGTACGAGTGTCGGCATTAAAGAAAAGCTGACTATATCACGAAACCTGTATGCTACGTTAAGCTGAGTGTAGTAGCAAAATCGATGACTTACTTTAGGAAAGTATGCTACATTACTCATATCCGTGGAAGCTTCTCGGTATGTAAACGTACTTCCAGCCCCAACAGAAATTGAAATGGGAGACTCTCCCTCTTTTTGGGTCATAACTCTGTATTTTACAAAGCCGTCCAATAAAGAACTGTAAGGCGCGGAAGTCCCTTTACTTCGGCCAAAACCAATCATAAGTTTGTCAGAGATTCCATATTCAAGAGCAATTCGCATGTCAGCAACATTATCAAAGCCAAACAACGTTTGGTAACCTCCCATTTCGCCTGCAATATCACCAAAACGATGCTCAATACGCATTTCAAAAGTTTTCTCAGGTAAGGTTTCTACAGAATGTCCCGATATTATTCTGGTGGAGTTGAAGGTTTTAATATCTTCTATATCGAAAGAATCATCAAAGTCGAATTCATCTTGTGAGAAAGATATGCATGAGAGTGAGATGAAAAATATTAATATACGCATGTAAAGATATTTCATGAATTAAAATTAGTCTTTCGCTTATTGACGCTTAAATTAAACAAAAGTTGTTACCCTGAAATAATCTGGTTAAATAATTTATCACAGATTAACTTAAAATAAGAAATTTGGAATATCTATTTTTATTTATTGTAATCAATGAAACTGAGTCATGAATAAAGCTTTTATAAGAAAACGATATAAACTAAAAAGACTTGAACTTTCACCCAAAAAACTCAATGATATTTCTTTGAAAATCATTGATCAAATGAATGATACTTTTGATTTTAGCGAGAAACTCATAAATATATTTCTCCCCATTGAAAAATTTAATGAAATAGATTTGACACTACTCATTGACCATACCTTGAATAAAGAAGGATTGATTTGTATAAACAAAACTGACTTTAAGAATCATTCAATCACTCCATACCTATATTCTACGAAAATCAAACTTGAGATAAGTGATTTTGGCGTTCCAGAGCCTTCAAATGGAACAGTAATTTCCCCAAAAGAAATAGATTATGTGATTGTGCCTTTACTTGCATGCGATAAGAATGGATATAGGATTGGCTATGGAAAGGGATTTTATGACGCCTTTTTAGCTCAATGCAATGAAAACACAACGTTTATTGGTGTAAATCATTTTAATGATTTGGTACACATAGACAATGTAGAAGAACATGACATTCCTATTCATTATTTAGTAACACCCGAAAAAGTTTATCACTTTTAAACGATTATTTCAAATACGTGTCGTAGAAATCAGAAAGAGGAAGTGTATTACTACCAATACGAGCAAACTGAATTCCATTGGCTGATAAAAACCGTATAATTACTCTTCTTGATTTGGGATCATTATTGACCATACTGAATGTAACCTGATGACTTTTTTCATTGAATGATGTATTGAAAAATGACGTATAGTATTTTGAATACTTTTGAACATCATCATTTGTAATTTCTGTTGGAAGTGTCAACGAAATGTTTCCATCAACAACTGATTTTTTAAAAACTTCCGAATCTTGAATTATTGCTTCTTGAGAAAAACCCAAAAAACCAACAAGAACAAAAACAATAGAAAAGAACAAAGACTTCATAAGATTTATTTTTCGCTAAGCTACAATATTTTTGCCAATTTTGAAGTATGAATGAATTGTTGACATATTACACTAAAAACACAATTGAGGCAGGCTGCGACGAAGCTGGAAGAGGTTGTCTTGCTGGCCCTGTTGTTGCTTCTGCTGTCATTTTAAATCCAAAAAAAACAATTCAGGGTCTAAATGATTCGAAGAAAATCAATGAAAGCAAAAGAAAGTTTCTAAGGGATGAAATCCACGCTAATGCCATTGCATATGCGATTGGCATTGTTTCAAATAAAGAAATTGATGAGATCAATATTTTGAACGCAAGCTTTCTAGCGATGCATCGAGCCATCGAGGGCTTAAATATTGAGCCGGCTCAACTCATTATAGATGGCAATCGATTCAATCCTTTTAAAAAGATTCCTCATGTATGCATCATTAAAGGAGACGCCAAATATCAATCAATCGCAGCAGCCTCAATCTTAGCAAAAACTTGCCGAGATGAAATTATGATGAAGCTGAATAATGAACATGACCAATATGATTGGAAAAACAATAAGGGCTACCCAACCGCAAAACACCGAAAAGCAATAAGCGAATACGGCATAACGAAACACCACCGAACTTCTTTTAATTTATTAGGTCACGATAAACAATTGGACCTTTTTGAGTAAACATCACATTGTTCATTTTATTTTACGCTGTTCTATTTTAGCATCTGCTAAGCATCTATTTTTGATTTATGTTGAAAAAAGTCTCGTTTTTCATTATCATAATCATCTGTCTTTTGTTTACAATAAATATTGTAGGCAAGCTCAGCTTGGAAAACACTCAGGTCGAACCTTCAGCGTATTTTGATGATCGAGACTCAATTGTATTTATTGTGAATCATCCAAGCGGTATTGATTTTAAGGAAGACCATATTACAACTCTTGATTGTAATAAAGATTTATTTCAGAGCATTAGAAAAGAAATTCCTGAGAATTGTTCAATTTATCTGAGTCAAAAAAGAGGGTTAATGATATTTGAAGCATCTGGGAATTGGAATAAAGCAACCATAAAAGAGCTTTTTATTAATGGTCAGCACAAGATTCAATTCACCAAGCTAAGACATTTTAATTATGGCTCATTCTCAGGGTTCTACTCAAAAAACAAACTTGTCATCCATGCAAAGGAAATGACTCCAGCAAAATGTAGTAATGGGTTTGTCATTGATAAAGAAGCAAATTATTGTGCTGTTTCTTTTGAAAAAAAGAAACCTTTGGTGAAAGATTTTTATAAATCAAAAGGAAATACCATCAGTTATACAACTGTTGCGGGAAAAGCTAAAAAATCTAAAAACATTGATGATCAAGAAGTTTTCAGCCATTTCATATCCGATAATTTCAGTTCTTACACTTTTTATGAAAAAGAATACTTTGCGGAACTAGATCAGTCCTTTCAACTAAGTCCATTATATTCTTTAACCGCATCGGGCTTGCTGATTTTAAAGAACAAAGGCAGCACATTGGCCATCATTGAATTAAAAAACGGACAAAAGTGTACCGAGACGTTAAATGAAACCGAAACAATTGAAAATAGTTCAGGCAACTATTTTTATTATAAGAACCTCAAAATTTCTGACGTGTTAGACCAAAAAAATAAGGAAGGATACTACATTAATGACATTGATGGTTTTGCCATAATTTCAAAAAACAAGGTTTTTTTCGATCACGTTAATACCGAAATCAAACTGGGAAATGTACTACTCAAAAACAAGGCCAAAATGGACGAGTTGTACTTGGGTTTACCTAAAAAAGTGTTGTTCCGAAATGTGAACAACCAGATTGAAAGTGCCATTGCAAAAGTTGGGAAAACCATTGTTGAAGTCGAAGTGAGTAATGACAAGATTAATAATTCAGATATCGATAACCCATCCAAAGACTACTTCGCCATGAATCCGCGTGAAAGAATAGAATCATTCTATGCGTATTCAGGTAGAGGAAATACCTTTTTAATCACTGCCAATAATAAATGGATAAAATATGAAAATGGCCATAGTAAATGGGAGAAAGTATTTGATAAAGAGGTTGTCAAAGAGCCTAAACTAATGGAAATGTCATCAAATGAAAATCAAGACATCTCTATTTTATTTGAGGACGAAGCACTTATTATTGATAAAGGCGGGCGAATACTCAATCGTTTTAAAACAAGTGGAAATGTTCATCCCATCAGATTTAAACTAAAAGGCAAGGTTTCATTTTTAATACCGAGTATCGATCGAATGGAAGTGGTGGATTATGATGGAAAAATATTGTCAACTTATTCATTTAGCTCGTCAATTATTGACATGGTTTTATTCAAAGAAAATGGCAAGAAACATGTTGCGGTTTTGTGTGAAAAGACTTTTTTTATTATCAACCTTGATCGCAAACGAACAGCGAGAAAGGTTGACTTAGAAGAATCATACGATCTATATAGGTTTGAAGAGAATTCATTTATCATGAATTCAGATCGAAGTAATCTTGTCAACTTGAATGGGGAGAAGATTAATTACAAGGTTCCCAATGGGTTTCAATTTAAAACAGTTTACCGTGAGAATGGAGCCGTTTTCTTGGTGTTCTCAAAAGACAATGAGCTACTGGTATTAAATGAAAATGCCCAATTCCAATGGAAAAGAAGTGTCAACTGTTCTTCGATTGATAAAGTGGTCATACCAAAACTAGAGACATCTAACAATTCGAATAAGATAATTCTAGGTATACTCGACGGAATTGAAAACAAAATATTACTTTTGGATTCACAAGGAACGGCGTTGGAAAACGTCAAACGACATGGAGAAAAGGATCTCCAGATAACGAATTACGGAAATCAAGGAATTTCAATTACAACTTTTTTAGGTGACTATTTAATCCAATACGCAAAATTCTAAACATGAAAAAAATCGCACTCTTAATTTTAATATCAATCAGCACAACTGTTTTTTCCCAAAACTATCTTGGTGTATCTTCCAGTAATTATGCTGGAGTAATGGGAACTGACATCCAGCCTGCGAGCTTTGTCGATGGTCGATTTAAATTTGATTTAAATCTTTTCAGTTTGAATTTTAGTGCTTATCAAAATTTTGCCCATTTCGATACAAGAGATATGGATAAATGGTGGATAAAATCATTTTCTCCTGATGAAACAGTAACCATAAATCCAGACGGAACCGAAACCACATCTTATACCACTGAGGTTGGAGGCTCTAACCCATACAATGATTGGCTATTGCCGGATTCAAATTTTATTGATAGGTACATCACCCGTAAATATGATGTGAATTCACCAGGAGTACTAGGTTTTAACACCAACCTTCAATTCGATCTAATAAATTTCATGTTCCACGTTGCTCCAAAAGTAGCGATCGGGTTCTCTGCGAAAGCACGATCAATAACAAATATTGACAACATGGACCCTAAGTTGGCGATTCTAGCAGAGGAAGAATTAGAATACCCTGATTTATGGAATATCCAACTTAACGAAGAACTTATCAACGTAAATCATATGACCTGGACCGAGTATGCTTTTAAGTACGCTCAAGTAGTCAAAGAAGAAGGTCAGCATTTTGTAAAGGCCGGTGCCAATTTAAAATACCTTGCAGGATATGCCGCGGCCTACTTGTACAGTAACAACTTTGAATACAACCTCTTTGACAATGACTTTTCACAGTACTTATCGGGAGACTTCGGTTATGGTTATTCACAAAGCATCGATGACGCCGCCAATGACAATTTGGATATGGGAGGAATATTTGGATTACCCAAAGCATCCGCCAAAGGATTCGGTGCCGATTTGGGAGTTGTTTACGAATGGAGACCTGAATATAAAGACTATAAATATGACATGGATGGAGAAATGAATTTGTGGGCCAGAGACCAAAATAAATACAAACTTAAAGTAGGTCTTTCGCTAACAGATATTGGAGGAATTAAATTTAAAAAAGGTGGAATCAGTCGTGACTTTACAGTGAACACATCGAACTTATTTGATCTCAATACATTTGATGGCGCTAATGGTCTATTGGGTTTTGATCAAAAAATTGATTCACTCATTACCCAATCGCAAAATGCAGGAAATACAGAATGGACAGCGGGTGAAAGAGATACGGCTTCTACTTTCTATATGAGAACACCAATGGCATTTAGCTTTCAGGTTGATTATCATATATGGAAATGGTTCTATGTGAACACAACAGGTATATTTAATATCATTTCAAAAAACAAGGACTCAAAAGTGAAGGTGGCAAATCAATTTTCTGTGACGCCAAGCTTCGACCATGCTTGGTTCGGAATCCACTTGCCATTCTCAATGAATGATTATAGTGGGTTTAAAGCAGGTCTTGGTGCAAGACTTGGTCCCTTAACCATTGGGGTTACAGATTATCGCTTCTTATTTGCTTCTGGGAAAGTTCGAGGTGCAGAGTTTTACGCGGGAGTTCGGGTTCCTATACTATATGACGCACCAAATGACTTAGATGGAGATAAAGTTTCTGATAAAGTAGATGATTGTATTGATGTTCCTGGTCCATGGACTTTTAAAGGATGTCCTGATACAGATAATGATGGTATCATAGACATGAAAGATGATTGCCCATTGGATTCAGGATTGGTTGAATTCCAAGGTTGTCCTGATAGAGATAATGATTCAATTCCGGATAGAGTTGATGATTGCCCAGACACACCTGGACTTGCTCAATTTAACGGCTGCCCTGATACTGACCTAGATGGTATAATGGATAAAGAAGATGATTGTCCATTGGACTCGGGATTGGTTGAATTCAAGGGTTGTCCTGACACTGATTTGGATGGAATAATGGATAAAGAAGATGATTGCCCATTAGATTCTGGACTGGTTGAATTCAATGGTTGTCCTGACACTGATGGAGATGGTATAAGCGATCAAGACGACGCATGCCCTCTCGTATTCGGGGAAAAAGAATTTCAAGGTTGTCCTGATACAGATGGTGACGGAATCATTGATGGAATTGATGATTGTATCGAAACTCCTGGTCCAAAAGAGAACAATGGTTGTCCATGGCCAGATACAGATGAAGACGGATTATTAGATAAAGATGATGACTGTCCAACAATTCCTGGTCCTAAAGAAAACAATGGTTGCCCATATGTTGATACTGATGAGGATGGCTTATTTGACAAGGACGATGAATGTCCGAATACTCCTGGACCAATTGAAAATAAGGGTTGTCCTGTTATTGAAGAAGAAGTCGTTGAAGTATTGCAAACTGCTTTTGACAACTTAGAGTTTAGAACAGCAAAAGATATCATTCTAAATGATTCAAAACCTTCATTGGAAGAGTTGGCAACAGTGTTGAATGAGAGACCAACATGGAAACTGGAAATATCCGGACATACAGATAACGTTGGTAACGAAGATAAAAACATGGTTCTTTCTAAGAAAAGAGCAGAATCAGTGAAAAGATTCCTCGTAGATCAAGGCGTTGATGAAACGCATTTAATCATAAAGTTCTTCGGAGAAACGGATCCAATTGCTGACAACAATACAGCAGATGGCAGACAGAAGAATAGACGTGTTGAAATGAAAGTAATCTTTGAATAATCAACATGAAGAAGACAAACATAAAGGGGCCCTGCGCCCCTTTTTTGTTTTAAGCCAATATCTATTCTGCAAATAAGTATTCTCCAAAGCTTAATGTTTTCTTAATTTGCTTTATTCAAAGAAAATCATGGAGTTGAGTATATTCGCAATATAAAAAAGAACAAAATTCACATTTAAAGATTTTGAAATACCCAAAACCCAGTTTACTTATTTTTTATGGAAGCCTTGCGACCTTAGGGTTTAGCTTCACTTTTACACTTTTCGTTCATTTATTTATTTCAAAAGTTGATTCAACGCTTTTTTTTATTATTCCCATACTGGGCGCTATCTTTGTATACATCACTTTCAGCTTATTGCTTAGAAAATTTGTAGAACATAGGCTTTCATTACTCTACAGATCGATTCAAACCAAGACCGAAGATACTTCAGTAGCATACGAAGATGAATCATTGGATAGTATGATTGAAAACGCAGAAAAAGACGTGCAAGATTGGCAAAGCAAACAAGATCAAGAAATATTAAAACTCAAAGAACAAGAGAACTTTAGAAGAGAGTTTCTTGGAAATTTGGCTCATGAGCTAAAGACCCCCGTTTTTTCGATTCAAGGCTACATCCTGACTCTTTTGGAAGGTGGTTTAGAAGATGAAACCATCAATAAAAAGTTTTTAGAACGGGCTTCCGTTTCAACAGATAGAATCGTAAGTGTTTTGGAAGATCTCGATCAAATCACCAAACTAGAAATTGATGCTCTTGAAATGCAT
>JABJEE010000149.1 GCA_018665005.1 Flavobacteriales bacterium | reverse complement strand
TCAGAGGATCAGCTCAAGGAGGCATTGGATATGATTAACGTTGTTCCAAATCCATACTATGCATTTTCACAATATGAAAGGAATCGAATAGATACCCGTATAAAAATCACGAATCTACCAGAACGATGTACGGTTGATATATATACTGTGAGTGGAAAACTAGTAAGGTCATTTGATAAGGACAGTCCTGTGACCTCTTTGGATTGGAATCTAAACAATAATGCCAATATTCCGATAGCTTCTGGCATCTATTTAATACATGTTCAAGTCCCAGGAATCGGAGAGCGGGTATTAAAGTTCTTTTGTGGGATGAGGCAGGTTGATCTTCAAGGGATATAAAATGTTGCAAATCTGAATTTAATATAAGGCGTATTTTTTACTTTTATCGATTAACTTTGTTGAAATTGAACATATGAAATCATTATTAATATTATTCTTATCAGCTATTATTAGCTGCTTACACGCTCAACAATTTAGCCTACCTGAGCTATCACATCCTTATGATGCTTATGGTGTCATTGATTCAAAAACGATGGAAATTCATCACTCTAAACACCATCAAGGGTATGTGAATAAATTGAATAAAGCGGTAAAAGCAGAATCTTTAGAAAAAAAGTCGCTTATCGATCTTATGCTCTATGCCAGCTATAGATCAAAGGCTGTTCGCAATAATTCAGGAGGACATTATAATCACACTCTTTTTTGGGAGTTGTTGAATCCTTCTAAAGTGAAATCTACGGATGAGCAGGTCCTTAAAACCATTAAATCTAAACTTTACATAGAAATCGTGAATGAGTTTGGAAGTTTAGACAATCTTAAAACTACATTGAATAAAGCGGCTGCAACCCGATTTGGTTCGGGTTGGGCTTGGCTCGTAGTCACTCCACAAAAAAAACTGGCTGTAACCAGCAGTCCAAATCAGGACAATCCAATTATGGATGTTTCTGAAGTTCGTGGGATTCCTATTCTAGGTATAGATGTATGGGAACATGCATATTACCTTAAATATCAGAATAAAAGAGGTGATTATCTAGGGGCGATATGGTCAATTTTGGATTGGTCCGTTGTTGCAAAAAAGTACAACATGGCCATCAAAGACCCATTACTACTTACAATAGAAAAAGAACATTGGCCTTCGCTAATGGAATTTCACAAGGTCTTGGCTCAAACATTTCATCCTGCAGAAAAGAATGACTTTAAGCCTTTGAGAACAAGAAGTTCCGAATTATTTGCAAAAGCAATTTTATTGAAATCATCGGTGGTGCCTTCTCCATTAATGAGTCCGGAAATCCTGGGTGCACTCTCGAGATTAGAAAAGCAATGTGGCGCTTTGGATAAAAGTGTTCGAAAAAATGCCAAAAACAAAGTAATCCTAAAAAAAATCATAGCGGTACACGATATTTTTCATGAGATTCAAGGACTATGTCACGACTAAAATAAGGAGTAAGAGAAATTAGATAATTATGCAATTTAAACTCACCAAAGAATTCATTGAGGCCTTAAACTCTAAAATAGAGGTTAGGGACAACCAGTGGATCATGGATAATGTTTTTGAATTGCATCATGCTGATATTGCCGATATTCTAGATCAACTTTCCAATAATAACGCTAAATATGTTTATTATTTAGGAGAGGAGGAGCTTCAGGCGGATATCTTAATGGACCTCCAAGAAGAAAATAGAGACAGGTTAATAGATTCATTAAGCACCAAGGAAATTGCGGATCAAATTGAAAATTTAGATTCAGATGATGCTGCTGACATTTTAGGGGATTTTTCTGAAGATAAAATTCAGGAGGTCATATCTCAAATGGATGACGATGAAGCGGCAGAAGACATCGTGGATCTTTTGAATTATGACGAGGATACTGCGGGAGGGATGATGCAGAAAGAGTTTTTGGTCGTTCAGCTCAATTGGCCTGTAAACAGCGCAATCATGCAGCTTCGGAAGCAAGCTGAAGACGTGGAACGGGTGATCAATATATTTGTAATTGACGAAGGGGAACATCTCCTTGGAGTACTTTCTTTAAAGCGACTTCTTATTGCCAACTCTTCGACAAAAATTGCGGAATTATATAATTCAAAAAATATTATTTCTGTTAAAACATCCGACCCTTCTGATCATGTTTCTGGCGTAATGGAGAAATATGATTTGGTTTCTGTTCCTGTTGTAGATTATCAAAATAAACTTGTTGGACGAATCACCATCGACGATGTTGTGGATTATTTAAAAGAGGAGGCGGACAAAGATTTTCAGCTAGCCACGGGTATTTCTGACCCGATGCAGTCTGATGCGAGCATATGGCAAATATCAAAAGCACGATTGCCTTGGTTAATTATCGGTTTGGCAGGGGGAATTTTGGGTGCCCAGGTAATCGCGGGCTTTGAGGTAAGTATTTTTGAACACCCTGAATTGGCATTTTTTATCCCACTAATTACGGCTATGGGAGGAAATGTGGGGGTGCAATCTTCAGCGATTGTTGTTCAATCACTTGCTAGGGGTGATCAACATCTTGGAGGGATTTTAGCAAAGATTTGGAAAGAAACGCTTGTGGGGGTTTTGAACGGAATATTACTTTCACTCATTATATTATTTATTGGGACCGTTTTTGGAGGTTTTGATTTGGGCTTAGTGGTAAGTATCTCATTATTTACCGTAATAGTAGTTGCTGCAATTTTTGGAACATTAATCCCTTTGGTGCTCAATAAATACAAAATTGACCCAGCTTTGGCTACAGGACCATTCATAACTACATTAAATGATGTTGTCGGTTTATTTATCTATTTTTCTTTGGGCTTATTTATTTTTGGCTTAATGAGCTAAAACTAGTTTCGAGATTCCTGATAAATTTTTATCTTCGCACACTTAATATTGCCGGAGAGGTGTCAGAGTGGTCTATCGTGCATCCTTGGAAAGGATGTGTACCGAGAGGTACCGGGAGTTCGAATCTCCCTCTCTCCGCAAATCTCTTTTAGTTTCATTCAAGATCGTATTTACTTGATTAAAAATTGCGTAAAAGCAAAAAAACATTATTTTTGACACTTAATAAATAAACAAAGAATATCAATTTATCAATTATGAAAAATATGATCAAATCATTCGCCTTCCTATTCGTACTGACTTTAGGGCTCACATTTAACCTTTCCGCACAAGACGATGCAAGTGGTCTTGCAGGGGTAGAAAACACAGTAGCAACAGGTGATGCTGGAGTTTCAGAAGCGGCAAAAGATGGAAACTTGAAAACAGAAGCAGCAAAAGATGAAGAGGAGAAAAAAGCAGATCTTTCTTTTTCTCAAAAATTGAAGCAGAAATTTATTCAAGGAGATCCGTTGTGGATGACACCAGTACTTTTATGTTTAATTATTGGTATGGCATTGTCAATAGAAAGAGTAGTTTACCTTAATCTTTCTACTATTGATACAAAGAAATTTAAACAAAGCATTGAAGATGCTTTAAAAAGTGGAGGCGTTGAAGCTGCTTTAGATGTTGCTCGTAATACAAGGGGACCAATAGCTTCAATTTATTATCAAGGTTTGTCTCGTGCTGATGAGGGAGTGGATGTAGTTGAAAAGTCAATTATATCTTATGGTGGAGTTCAAAATGGCCTATTAGAAAAAGGGATGACTTGGTTACAGTTATTTATTGCATTGTCTCCTATGCTTGGTTTCCTTGGAACAGTAATCGGTATGATTCAGGCATTTGAGCAAATTGTTGAAGATGGTCAGGTTTCTCCAATTACGGTTGCAGGGGGTATTCAGGTATCGCTTCTAACAACTGTTTTCGGTTTGATTTCAGCAATTATTCTTCAGATTTTTTACAATTATATTACGAGTAAAGTTGATGGAATCGTTAATGAAATGGAGGAAGCTTCAATTTCATTAATAGACATGATGTTGGCTAATAAAGTCACAAAATAATTTAATCTACATCTTTATGAAAGATAATGTTAATCAAATACTAAACGTATCCAAGTTTATTCTTGGATTCTTGGGAGTTTCACTATGCGTATGGCTTGTAGGGGCAGAATATCCCGAATCAGGTGCCAAGTTAGATGTAATCGATACTTTTGTAAAGGATTCTCCTCCTAGCTTTTCAGCATTAGACTACGTGAATCTGCTCATTGGGGCAGCCGTGATAGCTGTAATTGGTTTTTTTATATACCAATTGATTATCAGACCAAAACAGACAGGGCTTTCCATTTTAGGGCTTCTAGTTAGTGCTTCGGTTTTTATGGTGCTATACTTTGCTGGTTCAACAGATACAGTCGCAAGTCTTCAACTTGATCCAGACAAGGTTAATCTTGGACCAAACACAATAGCTGTTACTACGGCAGGGATTTACACTATTGGGATTTGTCTATTTATAGGACTTATGGCCATAGTTTTGGGTCCATTAATGGGTCGATACAGAAAATAAGAATTATGGCTAAAAGAGATATTCCTGAAATAAATGCGGGGTCAATGGCAGACATTGCCTTTCTTCTTCTGTTGTTCTTCCTTGTGACGACAACCATGGAAAAAGATACTGCCTATATTCGAGATATCCCCAAAAAAGTAGAAAATCCGCCGGAAGATATTGAGATAGAGGAAAGGAATATTCTTAAAATAGAAGCGAATAGTGCGAATCAATTAAAAGTGCGAGATGATTATCCTGAACCAGATAATATCTCAGCTCTTATTCAAAATTTCTACACGGCCAACGAGAAAGAGAATGATTTAAAATCCAACTATCCGTTATACTCTACAGCAACCTTAATAATGTGTGATGTCGAGTATGTAAAATTGGAAAAGGAAATTGAAGGCATTGATGAAGTCGCCGACAAAATCAGATATGATTATCTTGTATCTGCTCAAGACGAGTGGAACAAAAAAAGAGAGGCGATACAGTTGCTGTCTAGAGAAACGGGTTTAACTGAGCTACGAGAAATAGACAAACAAGCACACATCAAAATTGTCGTTCAAAAAGATACCAAGTATTCCATTTATACGAAAATTCACAATGAAATTGAGGAAGCTTTAAATGTTTTAAGAAATAAAAAGTGCAAGGAGATATTTAATGAATCTTATACACACATGAGATTCAGATACAATCAAAACCCGGATGACAATTTAGAGGACAAACCTAAGCTTGATTTGATCAAGGTGTTGTATCCTGGTAAAATTATTGAAGTAGAACCGAAAAACTAAACCATGTCTAAGTTTAAAAAAGTAGAAGGACGATCGGCACCCGCAATGAATACAGCTTCT
>JABJEE010000148.1 GCA_018665005.1 Flavobacteriales bacterium | reverse complement strand
TATTATTTTTGCGCAAATAGATGGGGTTGCATACAAGCCCTCAACATTAGGATTCGCAACTGCGACAGAAGAATTACTTTGGGCATTAATGCCATTTACAAAAGCAATCGTAATTAAAATAAGTAGTGTTTTTTTCATTTTATTTAGTTTAAATTATTAAAAACCTTCGATAATTATATACAAGACAAGCGCTTGAACTGCAGCACCTATTGCCGTACCAATTCCGGAATTCCGCCAACGTTTCAGCCTTACACCTTGTTCCACATCATATATTTCTAAATCTGTAGCCTCAGGTTTTTCCTTTAAATAAGTATTAGAAATTTCTTGTTCGCTTTTTTCAAATGGGATAGACGTAATCAAAGGCACCAAGGGAAAAGCCAGAATACCTAGAACCGGCACGGCGACGGAAACAGCTGGCACCACAACACCTCTAGTAGAAAAGTGATTGTTGTACCCATATCTAAAAGCATCACTTTTATAAGGAAACTTCTGATTGACTATGGTAGTTTTAGTCGTCTCTTCTTTAACAACATTTGATCCCCATGGATTTTGACCACTTAAAGATTCCGATGAAGATTCCTTTTTTTGGTTTGATGTCCATGGATTTTCTTGCGCCAAAGACGAATAACTAAAAAGCAAAACAACAATCAATAATCTCATATCACCACAAACATACGATTAAAACCGTTACGGGTGAATCACCAATGCCATCTAAAAAGGATATTACTCACAAGCTATTAATTACACAAATTACTGTATAACAATGATTTAACACACATAAAAAAGACATTAAAATAATTTGTTTAATTTTAGAATCAGCACATTCTTATCGATCTAATTAGATCGTTAAGGAATTTACCAATTGTAAGCACAATCATGGATTTAATCAAAGAAATCACACTGACATTATCAGAAAATGATAAAAAAGAATTTGAATCATTTTTAACTAGAAAACGACCTGGTGCAAATAGGAAAGATTTAGAGGTTTTTAGGGACTTATTCGCAGCATACAATGGCAATAAAAAAAATAAAAACAGCTATTTGGGAAGTCCAAATTACCATGCCATTAGAAAAAGATTAAGTAAAGAATTAACCAATTTTTTAATTTTAAAAAAATCTATTTCGGAAAGAAAAGAAAATAAACGAGAAGGTATTATTCTCATGATTTTATATTTTATCGAAAGAAAAAAATATCAGGTGGCCTGGGAATTAATTACCAAAGAAGAGAACAAGGCTGAGCAGTATAACAATATAGATCTAAATTTAAAAATTCAACGCCTAAAACTTTCTATTCTTCCATACTTCAATCAAGAGCTATTTCCGGTAATAAAAAAGAAAATGTTGGGTCTTCAACACAAACAATCACAAATAGATGAATTTCAGCTCTATTTCATTCAAATCAAAAATGATCTTAAGCAAAAAATCGCTCAAGGAAACGTTGAATCACCTACTGCCATTATTCAGGATGCATTAGCACAGTATCAAAATATTAAAAGTGAATCCAATAACCCAACCATCCACCTGAAAGTAATCGAAATGATCAGGGCGGAATACATTCTCAATCGAAAGTTCAAAATATTTGCAGAGGTTGTACAAAAATATTACAATGATTTTTCGGACAAGGCATTTGATGATCTGATGTACATCAACACCTATGCTCAAATAGAATACATCATGTCTTACACCTTTCTAAATTCCCGGAATTTTGCAAAATCTCTTTTTCATCTGGACAAATTAGAAAGCCTTATGGACCAAAGTGATACCGTCCGACTAAACTTCATGGGCAAGCGAATGGCAATATCGAGCTTTATAAATGTTTTTGACTACAAAATCGTTAAAGCTATAGCAGATACTGAGCTTTTTCTAGTAAACGAAATCAATAAAATCACAATTCAAGAAAATCTAAATTTATCACTAAACCTTTCTGGATATTATATCATCGTAGGTGACTACTCAAAGGCAACAAAAATTCTCAACTTCATGTCTGAATCAGATAAATACTACCAAAAAGAAATGGGTAGGGAATGGCTGATTCGAAAAGAAATGATTTTAGCCATTGTGCAGGCCTCCATTGGAAATACAGAGTTTAGTTTAAAAATAATGAATGGCATTGAAGTTAAACACAAAGATATGCTCGAGGCAGAGCAATATGGAATGGTTAAGCATTTTATTGTCACCATAAGAACCTACATAAAAAATCCTTACGAGGCGGATCAAAAGACATTGTCAGAATTTGAAAATAAAATAGCACTGAATAAAGAGAAAACATTTAGAGACCCAAGATTAATTATCTTCTATGCCTGGATGCGTTCACGTTATGTTAAAAAAGAGGCATACGACATTTTAATGGAAGAATATAAAAGAATAGAATAGTATAAATATATCTACAAGCTCATTGCAACTGAGCAACATGCGCTGCTATCTGCACCGCATTGGTGGCGGCTCCTTTTCTAAGATTATCAGCTACAATCCATAGGTTTAAAGATTTTTCCTGAGACTCATCTCTTCTAATTCTTCCTACGAACACATCATTTTTACCTTCAGCAGTTATAGGCATCGGGTACACATTATTTACAGGATCATCAGAGACCTTAATGCCTGACATTTCTGAAAGAAGCTTTTTCACCTCATCAATATCAAATTCTGTTTCAAATTCTATATTTACAGATTCCGAATGTCCCCCTACAACCGGAACTCGGACAGCCGTAGCTGATACATTTATATTTGAATCTAATATCTTTTTGGTTTCATTAGTCAATTTCATCTCTTCTTTGGTATATCCATTTTCCATGAAAACATCGCATTGAGGTATGCAATTTTTATCGATCTCATATGGATAAGCCATATCTCCTTTCGTGTTACTTCGCTCATTTTCCATCTGTTTAACAGCTTTCACCCCTGAACCAGTAATGGATTGATAAGTAGACACAATAACCCTTTTAATTTTATATTTCTCATGTAATGGTTTGAGAACCAAAACCAATTGAATTGTGCTACAATTAGGATTGGGTATGATTTTGTCGCTTTTATCCAATAAATGACCATTTATTTCTGGTACAATAAGTTTTTTTGAAGGATCCATTCGCCATACGGATGAATTATCAATAACGGTTGTTCCACAAGCTGCAAATTTAGGTGCCCACTCAAGAGAGGTTGCTCCTCCTGCAGAAAAGATAGCAAGATTCGGCTGCTCTAATAAAGCTTCTTCCATACCAACGACAGTTAATTTCTGCCCGCAATATTCTATTGACTTACCAATTGATTTTGAAGAAGCTACGGGAATAAGTTTCGTGATTGAAAGGCCATTTTCCTCCAAAACCCTTAAAACAATCTGCCCCACCATCCCGGTGACGCCCACTACTGCGACTTTCATTTTTGAATATTTAATTATTAAAACTTTAAAACAATAAAAGATGATTGTAAATTTAATATATTTGAGTTCAGGATCGTATATGAGTACAAGATTACTTTTCCCTTTTCTATTTATCTGTTCATTTGCCTTCGCACAAGTGACAGACGATTTTTCCGATGGGGATTTCATAAATAATCCTATTTGGACAGGATCAACAAATGATTTTCTTGTAAATACAAGTCAACAAGTACAGCTGAACAACACAATCGCATCTACTTCTTATTTGAGTACTCCTCACAATATGTCAACTATAGATAATCAAGAATGGAGAGTTTGGACGAAACAAAGCTTTTCTCCTTCTTCAGGAAACAATGGTAGAATTTATCTCACCTCAGACAATGCTGACTTAACAAATACACTTAACGGTTACTACATTCAGCTTGGAGAATCTGGATCAAGTGATGCACTTCGTTTGTTTAAAATAGAAGCAGGATCCCCTACCCTAATTTTTTCTGGAGCAGATGGACAAATCGCCTCAAGTTTTGAGGTAAGCATAAAGGTAATTAGGAGTGCGTTGGGAGAATGGACCATGTATGCCGATTTTTCTGGCGAAGACAATTACACCTTTCAAAATAGTGCAACCGATGCGAGTTCATTTACGGGTAGTCATTTTGGCTTCCTTGACACCTACACATCTAGCAACTCCACTAAGTTTTACTATGATGACATATACATTGGCAATCAAATTATCGATACCGAACCGCCTGTGATGCAAGAAGTAAATGTTATCAATCCAACATCTATCGACTTGCTTTTTGATGAAGAGCTTGAAAGTGTATCCGCTGAAAACGCTTTTAATTATGAAATTCAACCTGCTTTGTCTATCAGTGCTGCCGTTCTGGATGCAAGTAATCCCTCCTTGATACACATATCATTGGTTTCACCCCTTCAAAACGGAAGTTTATACACAATCTCCTCAAACAATATTGAGGACAATTCAGGTAATGCTTCGGGTTCACAATCACTAAATTTTGAATTTCTTATTGGTGAAACTCCTTCTCCCGGAGATGTAATTATTTCTGAGATTTTTGCGGACCCTTCTCCAATTATCGGACTACCAGATGTAGAATATGTAGAAATTTATAATGGTAGTGATAAAATATTTGACCT
>JABJEE010000147.1 GCA_018665005.1 Flavobacteriales bacterium | reverse complement strand
CAATAAATGGTCTCAAAAAGTTGAGTTCCCTGAGGCACTCCTTGACCGATAACTAAGGAAACCATTCCAAACTCATCCGTAGTAATGGCATGCATTTCCTGATAAATCAATGTTGGATTATCTTCCCCTTGATAAACAGCAAATCGCATAGTAATATCCTGATTCCATAGAACCTGACCCGGATTATTCAATCCAGGTTGATTGTTTCCATTATCAGAATAAACCACAGCTTGATAATTAATCCCCTGTGGTGGAGCTTCTTGTTGGGCGGATAATGTTAGACCAATGATTGTAAAGAATAGGATTAGTGTTTTTTTCATTGTATAATATTTTACAGGTTAAAGGACAATCCTAAGGATGCCATATGACCCATGTTTCTTGTTTTTTCGTTCTCATCCCCTTCGATATTTTCAATATCCATTAGACCAAAACCATATCGGTAATCAAAATTGATAAATAAGTTATCCGTCACCTTAAATCTTGAGTTTAAGGTAAGGCTCGCCATAATATCAATAGGTTTGAGTAAATCTTGTTCAGTGATATTGAATCGGTTGGTTCCAATGGTTTGTTCTCCGCTCATCATATAATTGGCATTCAGCACTAATCCTGGAGACAATGAAAAAGATTCCTTTTCAAGCGCTGTATATAAATACCCTACACCAGCGCCAATGTAATTCAAGGCCCACTCAATAGGCGCATTATTTACCGTTGATTTGGCACCTGATTGTTGGTATATGACCTCTGGACGTAACATATGTTTGGCTCCTAGTTTGAATCCAAGGTTCAAACTGTAGCTTGTACCAGAACGATAGCTGAGGTTTTTATTGGTATTTCCTTCAGCATCTTCGTACATAAAGGAGGTAAAGGTTTTACCGATATTAAAATTGACCTGAGTCAAACACTTTTTATCTTGCGCCAAGACAGATGATCCTATAAGAAAGGACAAACAAAAGATGATTTTATTCATGATTTAATAGATTACGTTGATTTTAAAAGCTGAAGTTTTGTCTTCAGTCTTTACATTTAAGTGATACATCCCACGTGCGGGATTTAAAATAGAAACTTCTACAAGCTCATTACCAAGACCCTTACCACGAAGTACCACCTTACCTTGGAGATCTAGTATTTCATAATCGTAAGTTAAATCCTCAGCAATGTCCGCTTGAAAAGAAAAATCACCTTGATTAGGATTTGGATAGAGTATTACATTTAAGTCATTCGATTCTGTCTCAAACCAGACAGGCTGAATAAATCCCTGTCTTAGCCCCATTCCGTTTTCAGATTTGTCATTTGAGGTTAAGGCAGGTTGACCAACACTTTGTTGAATGATGATTCCATTCTGATTAGAACTAGAGCCAATGGCACCAATGGTTGAACGAACGATTCTTTGTCCGAATGAAAAAGAGGCAAGCACAACAAAACTGCTGAGTAGTAGAAGTTTGAACATGTTTAATATTTTAGCTGTGTAAAGATAAAAAAAAATAAAAACACCATTAGAACGACAAATAAATATCTATTTAGGTCAACTTATTATTAAAAATCCTGTGCTAGGAATTTTCCACTTTTATCCCCCATTTTCCGAAAAAACCCGAAAATCAGTATTTTTTAACTACTTGTAATTCAGCGTTTTAACTAGTATAGATTTCCCAACCCTGAGATTCATAACCCGGAGGTCGGGAGTTCAAATCTCCCTCTCGCTACAACAAGGGATCTCAATCCCAGTAAAGGTTTCAGAGTTTTCACTGGAACCTTTTTTTATTCCATCAATGTCCTTGTGCTAGGAACTGTGCTAGGTCTTGTGCTAGGAATTTCCTCATTTTAGGGTTTTTTTGATAAAAAAAAGACCCTCGTGATGAAGGTCTTTTGTCGTTTTATTAAAGATTATTTAATTCTTATTAATAGATATTGGGTTTAAACTTTATTCAGTAATAAAAATTTGCTGAGACGTACCATCCTCATAAATAACAAACATTAATACTCCTTTTAATGGTTCCGAAATCTCTTTTCCTTCTAAAGTATAATATCCCTTTATTTTCTTTTGATTCAAATGGTTTTCAATCAGACTCGCACTTCCCGCAATGGCTTGCCATGAGACAAGTTCTGTGGTGCCATCGCCAGAAATGATTTGCATAGTAATAGAACCTTCACCCGGAGTATTATTAGGATACACATGACAGTTTAAGTAATAACTTTCACCTTCAATAATTTCCAGCGTACCCGATGTTACACCTATGTCGTAACAATTCGGAAAGCAATTTGAAAACTCCCATTCTTGAGGAATAGAAGCATCGACTATGGTCCATTGCAATACATCAGAGGCCGTTGCATTTAAAAAGGTATTATTGGCAATGGATTCATTTGAAGCATCACCTTCAATACTTACGAGATTATCTCCGACGAAGAAACTTTGAGAAAAGAAACCAAAAGAGATAATGACAAAACTGAATATAGAGATTAGTTTTTTCATGTGTTATTTTTACAAATATCTCTTTTTTTTCATGCCCATCAAAACTTAATTGAAATAATACAACATCTAAGTTGCTATGATAAATTATACTGGTAGTGTGGATTTTCAAATTCTTAAACTGCTATCAGTGAATTCTAATTACCTTAAAATCAACCTTAATTTTTTCATGTGTATGTACAAAAAACCCGGGCGATTAACCCGGAGTTCCGAGTTCAAATCTCCCTCTCGCTACAACAAGGGACCTCAATCCCAGTAAAGGTTTCAGACAATCATCTGGAACCTTTTTTTATTCCCTCTACCCTATTGTGCTAGGAATTTCCTCGATATCGAGTTTTTAGAAACAAAAAAAAGACCCTCATTTCTGAAGGTCTTTTCTTTGAATATTTTGAATGAATTTAATCAGCTGTTGTAAATACCTTTTCTGAAGTTCCATCTGAGTATTGATAGATCAGAACTGTGTTAGGAGTATACTCTACCTCTTGACCCAATAGGTTAACTATTTTAATTAGCTCTTTAGGTTGGTTGGAATTAAGTTCTGTTAGGTTTGAAGTTTCTGAGCAATCTATTCCACACTCCACACTGAAAAAATTTTGTGGATCAATAATTATATTTGCATCAGGGTTTGTAATAAGTAAATCTAAAGGAGACCAATTAGGAGTATCTACTATTATACAAGTCAATTCTGGCGTATTCCAAGTCGCGAAATCTATAAAATTATGATTGTTGCCATTCGCCATATTTAAACATTGCATCGGGTTACTACGGCACCATAATCTATACAAAAAGGGATTTGAACTAAGATTTAAATACTCCAATTGATTGTTATCACAACCGAGAATTTCAAGCATAGGGTTCTGAGACAAATTAAGCTCCGTAAGTGCATTAAAGCGACAACTCAAATGTTCAAGAGAGGGATTTTGACTTACATCTAAAGTTTCAAGAAGGTTAACACTGCATTCCAACAATTCTAATTTTGCCAAATGACTTACATCTAACTCTGACAAATTATTTCCTTGAAGAAAAATTGATTTCAATGGAGAGTTTTGACCGAAGCTGATATTTTCCAGTTCATTCCCTGTGGCTCTCAATTCAAGCAATGACGTATTCGCACTTAAATCAAGAGTTTCAATATAATTGGTATTAAAATTTAAATGTTGAAGAGATACAAATGCCTCTATACCGGTCAAATCACTAATGAATTGATTTACAACACTCAAGTGTGTTAAGCCGTTAATATTTGAAGTCAGTACCGAATCATCCAATACATCATCAAAAGATTGGTCAATAAGAAATTGTTCAAAATGATCATCAGGCACGAATGTTTTCTGAGAAAAGAAAAAAGAGCAGTTGGATAAAAGCAGAAAGAGGATGAGTTTTTGCATGTTGTAGAAATTGAGGAGTTTAAAACCAAAAACGTTCAAATATTTCAAAGGGTTGCCAAAAAAAATCAGAAAGAATTAAACCTCATAAAACTTCTCTCATATTCGAAAACAAAATTTTATCGAAGTGTTTTATTTTTAGACATATCCTTGGAGTATGATTTCAATGTAAACTTCAATGTTTGACGGTTTGACGTTAAACTTTTCACAAGCCCCATTGTTTCATAAGAAACAAACACTTATGAATTTTTTACTCCCTGCACTTTTATCTATTCAAATTATGGCATTATTCGTAACTACTGATCCCGAAGAATCGACAACCCGTCTTTTTGACTTTACACAAGACTCAGACATCAAAAACTGGAGAATTGTAAATGACGATGTGATGGGAGGCATTTCGACCTCTTCTTTCGGATTAAGTGATTCAGGTCATGGGATTTTCATGGGCAAGGTTTCCACTGATAATAATGGTGGTTTTGCTTCGGTTCGTTACACCATGAAAAAATTCAAATGCGAAAATCTTAAAACCATTAAAATAAGACTGAAAGGAGATGGTAAAGATTACCAGTTTCGGATCAAGAATAAAAGCGCAGACTATTTTTCATACATCACAACCTTTTCTACCAGTGGAGAATGGGAGACAGTCGAAATGAACTTAGAGGATTTTTACCCAAGCTTTCGTGGTAGAAAATTAGATCAACCCAATTTTAATAAAAGCTCAATCGAGCAAGTGTCTATTCTTATTGCCAATAAAAAGAATGAAACCTTTAAACTCGAAATTGACAATATAGAGCTCTATTAGAATTTGAAGGGACAAAAAAAGACCCTCATTTCTGAAGGTCTTTATCTAATTATTTTGAAAGCCTTTAGTCTGCTATAGTAAATACCTTTTCTGAAGTTCCATCAGAATACTGATAGATCAAAACTGTATTTGGAGAGTATTCTACTTGTTGTCCAAGTAAGTTCACTATTTTAACCAATTCTTTTGATTGATTAAGACCAAGTTCTGATATCCCAACAAAATCTGAAGGTAAAATCCCTTTGGCATCAAAAGGTATATCATTGCAATTGGTTTGCTCACCTAATGAATTCATCGTACAAATATCAGCAGATAGCGTAATAAAATTTGTTCCATTATAGTACATCGCGTGGCCAGAAGCCCCATCATCTAATAATTGACTAGTAACAAGGGTTGTTGTGAAATTTGTCATGTCAATCTTATATAGAAATTCTTCTCCTGCCATTCGATACATGAAATCATCCGATGTGTTGAATGCAAGCGCTTCGCCATCATTATCTTGATCTCCTGACAAATCAGCCTTTTCAGTCAATTCGGCATTCGTTAGGTCTATTGAGTACAACCGATTTGGGTTCGATCCTCCATCACCAGTGATTCCGTATAAAGAACCATCACCAGAAAAAGAAATACTGGAAATTTTATCAGCTAAATCTCCAATTTTGTTGGCAAGAGAAGTAGCAAGATCAAGTTTAGCAAGAAATCGGCTGCCGCCTTGAGATTTAGCAACAACATAAACATTAGAATTCACCTGATCCATAGCCATACCCGTAAACCCAATTATTAGGTTGTTGTTGGTTTCTACCACAACGGACTGTTCGTATACATTTCCATCATCTCCTAAAACGTATAAGCTATCTGTCTCGGATGTTACAACATTATAAAACATGATTTGTGAAAATCCATAAAACTGAATGAATAACACAGTAAAGAGTAAAATTTTTTTCATAAGATTTATTTTTTTAACAAAAATAATACTTTTTTACACTCTATATTTTAGAAGGTATTGATCTCTGCAAGTCAAAAAAGTGGCTCAAAAGTGACGCTTTTCAAAAGAATGAACGGTATTATTAATGCTTCACCACAACCGTAGGCTTGTAAAGCCCTTCAACTTGCACTGTGTAGGTGCCGCTTAATAGTTTTTCAAGAGATACTTCAGTATTCTTTCCTGTGAGTTTTCCTTTCAACACTTCCCTCCCCTGTTGGTCATAAATCTTGAACTTATTATTCAATACTGTTTCAGACTGAATGGTAATAAAATTTGTCGTTGGGTTTGGGAAGATTTGATAATTGGTAAATACATTCTCATTTAAAGCAGATTGTCCTGTAATAAAGATATAATCAGTTTCAATAAGTGTATCCGAACATGATCCTATCAAATCAGCTGCATACAGGCTTACCGTATATGATCCATTCGAGGTATACTCATGGAATACATTTAAATTATTGGATTGGATAGATGTACCGTCCCCAAAATCCCACCAAAAATCATAGCTACTCAAATTTGGAGTCATATTGGTGAATTGCACAGCGAATGGTGGTGCGGTAAACAATTGCTGGCTTGCACTAAACCCTAAATCAAAGCTTTCATCAACATAAGTCAGCGCTAATACCACGATGGAATCACATCCATTGCTGCCTTGATTGACCTGAGTGTATACTCCAGAATCATAGATCAAATCACCATTCCAATTGTATGGATTTCCACAAATAGCAGAGTCACTTATGTAATTTGTAATTGGACTAGAAGTATTAATGGTCACATAGGCAGTATCACTACAATTGTCGTTGTTTACATAAAGGATTGCCGTATCACTGATGTCTTCGGAATAAAAGTGACTAAAAACATTAGGAATGGTATCATAATAATATATACCGTCACCAAAATCTAAGTAAAAAGAATCACCAACACTCCCACTGTAATCAAAAGTCACAATGATGGGTGTGCAACCACTTGATGGGGTCGCATTCATTGATGCTAATATTGCATTGAAAGTAATAGATATGGTGGTATCATTAATGCACCCAAAATCATCCATTACATTGAAAGTATAACTGTTATTTCCAATTTCAGGAGCAACGATTATGGATGAGTCTCCTAAATTATCTATAATCGTAGTATTCGGAGTCCACCAAGCAGAATCGAGAGTGTTTTGGTAATTGGCAATATTTGTGGTAGAAGAATAAAAATCAATACCCCATCCAAAAATATATCCATCGTCAATACTTAAATTATCTTGCACAAATATGGTCCATTCACCATTAAATGGACAACCAAAGAAGTCACCAAAAGAGCTTTCTGGGGCATATATAAAAGACGGGTCTACTGACGGGCTCCCTTCTCCAAAGTTTGGTGCAGGAATGGTGTTCCCCCAGTTTTGTGTCATTGGACCTATATCGTTAAATACGGAGCTAAAGCAGTATTCCCAGCCTTCTCCAGGACCACCACCACCATTATCATCAATCGGATCTCCTAAATGAGTTCCTCCGCCACTTGCCCCTCCAGGAATAGCTCCGGGACTATATGAGTTAACGAGTGGAACTGTTGTTCCGTTTGGGCATTCCAACCAAATCTCAAGATCACCAGCATATGAATGTTCCATTGTAATGCAGACCTGATTCAATTCCTGGGAATTGGTAATGGTAGCCCCTTGAGGAAAACCTGATATCGTAATAGGAGCTTCATATTGAGCTCCAGATCCATCTGGAAGAAAAGTGAGTCCTGTAACATATTGGGAACTACTATTGGCAAAGCCACCATCTGGAAAACTAAATGAATCACCTAAACCACTTGCCCCTCCAAATATTTGTGCGGTCTCACCGGAGCATAAGGAATCATTCGATATATAAAAACCTGAAAATTCCGGAGTCATCCCAGTACGGACTTTACTCATGAGTTCGGCATTTTCTCCGTTTTGATCTGTGATATTGAGATTCACCAAATAACCATTGGTAACACTTACAAGAAAAATAATAGTATCGTTATTGGGAAAGCTCACGCCATCAATGGTCCATTCAAAATCAATATTCAAATTGACATCCTGAGAGTATCCAGCACCCGTGTTTTCTAATGAATTAAAAAAGTCGGGGGTTGCCACAAACATAATAGTATCACCCAGGCATACGTCAACAAAACCTGTATCAATCGGATTCAAATTGTTTAGTGAGGAGCCATTCACAAACGCCTCCATGTGTGGAGTGAAAATTTGATTACTTTGTGCATTGGTAAAATGCAAACACAACAGTAAAGCGATAACGAAAATGTATTTCATGAATTCTAAAATTAGCTTTCACAAAGATACCATTCTAAAAATTAAATAATTACCAAAAAAAATAAGGCTTAACATCAATTGATAAAGCAAAAAAAAGCGCCTCAAACGAGACGCTTTTCGAAAGAATAAATTGAAATTCTAGTGCTCACCACAATGAACAGTGTAAACGACGCTGTCCATAACATAGCCTGTATTTTCAAGATCCTCTGCCGCTTCACCACAGTATTCACCTTCTAATTCTACCTCTTCTCCGTTAGGACCGTCATAATGACATTCGTAGCACTCTTCTTTGTTGCAAGCTGTACTTGCGATTAGCAGCATTGCTGCAAAAAACATTTTTGTTTTCATAACATTGATTGATTTGTTTATATATAGATTAATTGATTACTTATTTGCTTTGTTTCTCCCTTCAATTTGCCATTTCAAATTGATGTAGAAGCTTCGTCCTGGTTCAGTAAGTCCCAGTGATTTAAGACTAGACATATGGTTAACATATGCGTTATTTAAAGCATTTCTAACTCCAAATGACAATTGTATCGGCCATTTAGCATCCCACTTCATTTGACACCCTAAATCAAATATCGCGTATGCACTTGTTGGAGTTTCCAAAGGGCCCACTCTACTTTGGCTAAAAAAATGATTGTATTGTAGCAAAACAGATGCAAAACCAAAAGCTTTCTTTTCCGAAAGTTCGACGCGCACATTTGAACGCAATCTGGCCTGGGGCATGAAATACAGGTCTTCTCCTTGTTGTGCAAAACTCAGTTCACTTCCGTAAGTGTTGGAAAAACCAGTTTCAAAATGAATACGGTGGGCAAAATGAGGATGATAATGAAGCCTTGCCTCAATACCATAGAGCAACGCCCGATTCATCGATTGGTATTCATACACAGCAAGCCCATCAATAACTGAATCCAGTTCAGAAAGTTGTATGTAATTGTTGGCTATTGTCGCATATGGATTTAAAATTAATGAGACATGTTCATTGGAAATTTCATAGTTTAAATCCAACTGCACAAACCTTTCAGAAAGCAATGTAGGATCCCCGAGAATATAGCGCACAGCACCGTGATGAATCCCATCACTCAATAATTCAGATAAGTGAGGTGCTCGGGTTCCAGATGAAATATGACAAGCAATGTCTTGTTTTGCTTTCGCTTTCCATTCTTTTCGTATACCAATGGAGGCATTCAGATTTGGATAATCATTATTAAATTCGGCACTACGAATGGATCGTTGATCCAGTCGAATTACTGTATTGAATAGAAGTCCTCCAAAATCGTAAGAAAGAGAAGAGTATAAACCAACATCGTATTGATCTGAATCATCAATTAAACGTTCTTCTGCTTTAAAGCCATTGTTATTGCTTTGTACACTGGCTTGAATACCAGACAACACTTGAAGCTTTTCACTAGGATTCCAATAGTGCCTTGACTGAAAAGAGGTCGCGTTAAGATACATATCAATTCCGGGGGTGAAAATCTTTTCTTCAAATTCTTTTAGATTGTTGTATCCGTGATTCAAATAAAACTCCATTTTATTTTTTGAATTCAGGAAGTAGCTCGCCTTGATATTGGCAAAATGATTTTGAATTTTCTGATTAGGAAGAGAAAACCCTCTGTCTTGCTCTTCTATGATAAAAGATGCTGGCGTAGCCAAAGTATCGTGTGTGTGTCCAGGAATACCTACCCTAGAATTCGAATACAAATAATTGAGCTCAAAATTCCACTTTCCTGAGTTGTAACCAAGCTTAAATTTACCTCCATAATCCTGCATTCTAGAATCGCTTAAATAACCACCATCTGGGACGGCATAATCAGCATAACTCGAAAATATACCGGCAGCGCTCATGCGAAACTTTTTACCCGAAACTTTATATACCAGACTGTTTTGACTCCCTTTATTTACGGACTCAAACTGTGTATTCATTTGGATAGAATAAGTGTTTTGAGGAGCAAAAGAACCATCTTTTATATACAAAAGCCCACCTGTTGCATCTCCTGTATATATCAAAGACATAGGACCTTTAATCACTTCAGCACTTTCCATGCCTACCTGTGAAATACCTAGCCCATGATCACCACCCCATTGCTGATTATTAATACGCATACCATTCAAAAAGGTAACTACACGCATACCCTGCATGCCACGAATGACAGGCTTGGAATTTAGCGGACCATAAGATGCCATTTGAACGCCATCAATTTGGGTGAGCGCTGATGAAATACTTAATGGAGTAATCACATCAAGCTTATCAAGCTTCATGTAATCTGTTTTTTGTGTCAAACTCCCCTGTAGTTCACGAAGCTCGACACGCACCATCACTTCATCCATATCGTGTGGGTCAGGACTTAATGTGAAATTTATACTGTCACAGCAAGTTAACAAAACGGTTTTTGATTCATAGGTCATGGCGCTTACATGAATTATGAATTCGTTAGGCCAATTTCCTTCCAATGTAAATCTACCATTGGCATCAGTAAAGGTAGCTACACCAAGCTCCTTTAACTCTATCTTTGCACCTGGTATAGACTCATTATTTAAACCGTCTTTTACAACGCCGGTCAGCTGTTGTGCGATGCACATATATCCTGTCATAAACAGGATAAAACAAGAAATTTTATTCATTATTGATTTTGTTCGTTACGTAATTTTATTAGCTAAAATGTAACGAACTCGGGGGACCCCGTAATTGAATATTTTGGGCAGAACCAACGGTTACAGAACCGCACTCCCATGAAGAAACAAAATTGATCGAGCCATTTGGAACTTGAACAATTGCAAATTTTGGGGTATCCAATGAATGAAAAGAATAGGAACATAAGTCACAGTCCGCTTCTTCGAAAGAAAGACCCTGATGATTCTCTGAATCCGTATCATGATCATGATGCTCATGCATGGGTTCTATACACTCATGTACTAAGGATCGAGGCACATGGATAGCAACCATGCCCAACAATAGTAAATACAAAAGTGATCTTTTCATCCTTACAAAATTAAAAAAAAAACAATAAAACCAAGATTTATAATGAATTGAAAACCATTTGATTTTCAAGCGCTTTTCAACTTTATCAAAATCAAATAATTAGACGATGCGAACCGCATGAATTCGAATCATCATTTGAAGTCTTTCTAAAAAATCCAATCAAATAATGCTCAAAAAAGACGATTCCATAACCTAAAATTTATAAACAGCTTAATTATATTTATTTAAAGAAACATGGTATATTTATAGCCGGACAAATTATTAACTATAATTACAAATGAAAAGATTAACCCTCGTTTCTCTATTCTTTATTTCTACGTATCTATATTCTCAAGCACCATTTCAAATTGAATGGCAAAAATCATTGGGAGGTACCATGGGTGACTTTGCTTATGGCATTGAACCCACCTCAGACGGCGGATTTGTTGTGGCGGGTTATTCACAATCCAACGATGGCGACGTCGCTGGTAACCATGGTCAAACTGATGTTTGGATTGTCAAATTCTATTCAGATGGACAAATCTCTTGGAAAAAAACCTATGGAGGATCATCTTTTGATGGGGCACACTCCATTAAACAAACCACAGATGGCGGATTCATCATTGCAGGATATACCGCTTCAAATGATGATGATGTATCAGGAAATCATGGCGGACGTGATTTTTGGATTTTAAAACTGGATTCTTTCGGGAACATGGATTGGCAAAATGCGTTAGGCGGAAACTCAACAGAAGTAGCATACACCGTAGAACAAACTGCTGAGGGGGGCTATATTGCCATGGGATATTCTCTATCTCAAGCGGGAGATGTTATCGGTAACCATGGTGAAACGGACATATGGGTTGTAAAACTTGACGAATCAGGAAACATCACTTGGCAAAAATGTTTGGGTGGTAGTTCAAGCGAACAGGGCTATGACATAAAACAAACAACGGATGGAGGATATGTCGTTGCAGGGAGCTCACAATCTAACGATGGTGATTTGAACACAAATTTTGGATCCTCAGATTATTGGATCGTGAAACTTGATAATGACGGCAATATCGCGTGGGAAAAATCTTATGGAGGCAGTGACAGAGACGTTGCCCATTGCATAAAACAAACCAATGATGGAGGCTTTCTAATTTCGGGAATATCATCCTCTTCAGATGGAGATGTTACTGACGTAAGCGGTGGTAGAGATTATTGGATCATCAAGATTGACCCAACAGGTAACCTCATTTGGCAAAAGGCAATGGGTGGAGACGGAACAGACGTAGCCTATTCCATAGATGAAACTGATGATGGAGGTGCTATTGTTGCGGGGTTTTCTACTTCCACTAATGGTGATGTTTCAGGAAATCATGGAGATTCAGATTATTGGATTATTAAATTGGACCATTCAGGGAATTATATTTGGCAACAATCTATAGGAGGAACAGGAACTGATGAACCTACAAGTATCAAACAAGCACCAGATGGAGGTTTTATAGTTGCGGGATACTCTTATTCCGAAGATGGAGACCTCACAAGAAATAGAGGCAATTCAGATTATTGGGTAGTAAAGCTAGAAGAAGTAAGAACAGCGGGAAGTGTCTATTATGATGTCGACGAAAACTGTCTTCAAAATTTGAATGAAAACGAGATTGAAGGAATCAATTTGTTAATCAATCCTGGTAGTATTCTGGTTACTACAGATTATAATGGCGATTGGTGGGTAAAATCATTACCTCAGGGTAGCTATACCATGACAGTAGATACCTCTTCTTCATGGAAGACCTCTTGCACCAATAATACAACGAAGTCTTTTACCATTTCTAATCCTACAGGATTTACTATCGGACCAGATTTTGGAATGATTAATGACTTTCCCTGTCTGGAACCCGATGTATCCATTCACATGCCATTTATGCGTCCTTGTTTTGAAGAACAGATTATTTTTCTCTCTGTGTCCAATGCCATCACTGCTCGGGGATCGTTAATAGACAACTATGTGGAAGTTGAATTGGATCCATTTATCACCTTGGATAGTGCTTCTTTGTCATTTACTCCTATGGGTAATGATTTTTATCGTTTCGATTTGGACGAAGTCACTCCAGGATCTCAAAAAAGAATTGTAATGTACACCACAATAAGCTGTGATGTTAATTTGGGCGACAACTTATGTATGGAGGCCAACCTAAAACCTGTTGAACCTTGTATGCTCGACAATATACCTTCAGACCCTGTAGTTGCAGATCCTGAAGGAACAAGTGAAACCAATTTCCCAGTGCCTTGTACCTTACCTTGGGACAAATCAAGTCTCAGTGTAGAGGGTTGGTGTCAAAACGATTCTGTATTCTTTTCTGTAACCAATACGGGAGAATTTGGAAATGGAGATATGGATTGTTACTCCCCACTATGGGTTACCCGCGATGGTATTGTAATAGTTACAGACTCCATTGCCATACTTGGAGGGCAAACCATAATATACTCCTATCCAGGAAACGGTCAACTTTGGAAACTAATGGCTGAACAGCATCCATTACACCCTGGTAATTCTCATCCAAACGCAGGTGTTGAAGAATGTGGAGCGCATAATAATAATCCACCCGTAGACATAAATGACACGCATCTTGATGACGCTGATCCTGTCATTGACACCTATTGCGGAATGGTCACAGGAAGCTATGACCCCAATGATAAAACAGGATATCCAAGAGGCGAAACAGACCAATTTTATGTGCCAAAAAATCAACAGCTCCAATATGTAGTTCGATTTCAGAATACCGGAACAGATACAGCGTTTACGGTAGTCGTAAGAGATACCCTTGATTTGGATTTGGATATATTTAGTGTAGTTTCTGGGGTTTCTAGCCATTCATACACCTTTAAAATGTATGGCCCAAGAGTATTGGAATGGACCTTTAATGACATCAACTTACCCGATAGCGCTGCAAACCAAATCGGTAGTAATGGCTTTTTAACTTATCATGTGGAACAAGTTCGTGACTTGGAGCCGGGAGTTGAAATCACAAACGATGCAGATATTTATTTTGACAAAAACTTACCCATTACAACCAATACAACGATTCACAGAATATTTGAGGGCTTTTTAGGTATGCTTGGAATTGAAAACTTGGCCATTGAGGGTAAGGATTTGATGGTTTACCCCAACCCTACTTCTCAGATGATTACCATACAGAGCGAAGACCCTATTTTTAATGACTTCCAAATTTATGATCAAATGGGACGATCGGTTTATCGTGGATCACTAACAGGCTTTTCAACAGAGGTCCCTTTGCAGCATTTGTCTAAAGGCAGTTATATCATTCAAGTAACTGGAACT
>JABJEE010000146.1 GCA_018665005.1 Flavobacteriales bacterium | reverse complement strand
CTTTTACTCAAAAAATATTTGATAATAGAGAGTGCCGTCTCATTGCACTCAAGCTGAAACGGGGTCATTGCATTTATTTTGCCCAACCTCTTACATATGTCGTCATCACTGACCTTTATTGTTTCGCCATTATTTTCCTCAATTGCTTTTTTTAGTGAATCCGCATTAAAATCATTTGCATATTCAGAGTAAAACAAGTTTAGGCTTTGCTCAACGGTGTTTAGAAAGGTGTCATTATGAAGAGAATCCTTGTTTAATTGAGTCGAATTTTGGGAAAAAAATCCCAAACTTAAACTTATGAATATCACAAATGAAACTTTTCTCATCTTACAAATAGTTCTTTAATATTTTTGAATAACTAAATAACTGTTTTTCGTTAAACCGATCTGACATAAGCTGCAATCCAAAAGGCATGCCATTTGAATGAATGCCAAAAGGAATACTTATTGCCGGATTACCACTTAAATTTGCATGAACCGTAAAAATATCTTGTAGGTACATCTGAATCGGATCATTCACGCTTCCCTGCTCAAAAGCCGTAGATGCTGTTGTTGGAAACACCAAGACGTCAACTTCTTTAAAAAAAGCTTCTGTAGAAGTTTTAACAATTTGTCTTACTTGCTGGGCTTTTGTATAATATGCGTCATAATATCCATGAGACAAAACAAAAGTCCCTGTCATAATACGTCTTTTTACTTCTTTCCCAAACCCCTCGGTTCGTGACTTTTTATAAGTATCCTCAACCCCTTTTGCAGAATCGCTTCTGTGTCCAAAATGAACCCCATCAAAACGAGATAAATTAGAAGATGCCTCAGCCGTACTCAGTACATAATAAGTAGGCACTAGGTAATCCAAGTATGGAAATTCGCACTCTACTATTTCAATATTTTCGGACTCAAGTTTTGATTTCAATTTATTTAGCTTCGAACCAATTTCATCATCAATCCCATCATGATTCATGTACTCTTTAACAAAACCTATTCTGAGTTTTTCACTGCTTTCTTTTTTTAATTCCATCGATACCGAAGTAGCATCCATAGGGTCTTCTCCTTTGCATAATTCGAAAACCAATTCACTGTCCTCAACACAATTAGAAAACAATCCTATCTGATCGAAAGATGACGCATAAGCAATTAAGCCATACCGACTAAAGCTTCCATATGTAGGTTTAAACCCATAGGTGTTGGTCCATGACGCTGGCTGGCGAACAGATCCTCCTGTATCGCTTCCGAGGGCAATTGTACATAAGCCAGCAGAAACAGCTACTGCAGACCCTCCTGAAGACCCCCCTGGAACATACTTTTGATTAAAGTTGTTGTTTACATTACCGTAAAAAGAATTCTCATTGGAGCTTCCCATGGCAAATTCGTCACAATTAAGTCTTCCTATGATGATCGCATCCTCGTCTATTATTCTTTGGAGAACCGTGGCGGTATAAATAGACTCAAAATTGGTAAGGATTTTGGATGACGCAGAAACCATGTGATCTTTATAGCAGATATTGTCTTTAATACCTACTATTACACCAGCTAGTTTTCCAGCACTTCCATTTTTAATTTTCTCATCTACTATGGCCGCAGCAGATAGAGCAGTTTCTTCAAAAATTTCAACAAAAGCATTTAAGCCGGATTTTCCCTTAATGTTTGAAATACTGCTTTCAACAATCGAAGACACCGTTTGTCCAGAGCTTAATGCCTCTTGTATGTCGGCAATTGTCTTGTACATAAAATTACTTTGTCTCTATCTTCTCGTTGTCATTAAGAACTTCTTCATTCTCGCTTTCTCCTGTTTTTGAGGCGTCCTTGAATTCTTTAACCCCCTTTCCGAGGCCTTTCATGAGTTCAGGGATTTTTCTCCCTCCAAAAAACAACAATACTATAACTAAAATAATTATGATCTCTGTTGGGCCAAACCAACCTGCCTGATGTATATTTTCCATATTATATTGATATAAATGTAAATTTATTTTAATAAAGAAACCTGTTTATAGCTTCCTTGCGACTTCAACCTCTTCATATGCCTCAATGATATCTCCAACCTCAATATCATTGTACTTGTCTATGTTTAGTCCGCACTCGTAATTGTTTTTGACCTCTCTAACATCGTCCTTAAATCTTTTTAAAGATCCTAATTCTCCTGAGTGAACAACAATACCATCTCTAATTATTCTAATCATTGACGATCTTTTGATCGTTCCTTCGAGAACAAAACATCCAGCAATGGTACCCACTTTTGTAATGTCAAAGGTTTCTCGAATCTCTGCTGAACCAACTACTTTTTCTTCAATATCAGGAGAAAGCATTCCTTCCATAGCTGCTTTAATCTCTTCAATTGCTTTGTAAATAATAGAGTAAAGACGAATATCTATTTGCTCATTATCAGCAAGTCTTCTCGCTCCAACAGTAGGTCTTACTTGGAACCCTAAGATAATTGCATCAGATGCTGAGGCAAGGTTTACATCTGCTTCAGAGATTGCTCCAACTCCTTTGTGTATAATGTTTACTTGGATTTCTTGAGTAGAAAGATTCAGTAATGCATCTGAAAGTGCTTCTATCGATCCATCAACATCACCTTTAATAATTAAATTCAGCTCTTTAAAGTCGCCTATAGCTAATCGACGACCGATCTCATCTAATGTAATGTGCTTAGTTGTTCGAAGTCCTTGCTCCCTGTAGAGTTGCTCTCTTTTAGTTGCAATTGATTTTGCTTCTTTTTCATCAAGCATCACATTGAAATTATCTCCAGCGCTTGGAGCTCCATTTATTCCTAGTACGGAGATGGCTTGTGATGGACCCGCTTCCTTCATAGAAACGCCTTTTTCATCATGCATTGCTCGAACTCTACCGTAGTGACGACCAACCAATAATACATCACCGATTTTCAAGGTTCCCGCTTGAACCAACATGTTAGTGACATACCCTTTTCCTTTATCTAATGAAGCCTCTATAACAGTACCAATTGCTGGCTTATTAGGATTTGCCTTTAGATCAAGGAGTTCTGCTTCAAGTAATACCTTTTCTAGCAGTTCATCAATATTCAAATTCTCTTTTGCCGAGATTTCCTGACATTGAAATTTACCTCCCCATTCCTCAACAAGGATATTCATCCCTGAAAGCTGTTCTTTAATTTTATCTGCATTCGAGCCTGGTTTGTCAATCTTGTTAATTGCAAACACCATAGGAACGTTTGCTGCTTGAGCATGAGAAATCGCTTCTTTTGTCTGAGGCATTACATCGTCATCTGCAGCAACAATAATTATAGCAACATCCGTAACTTGAGCTCCTCTGGCACGCATGGCTGTAAATGCTTCGTGACCTGGAGTATCCAAGAATGTCAGCTTTTTGCCGTCTTTTAAGGATAAAGAATAAGCCCCGATATGCTGGGTTATCCCTCCTGCTTCACCATCTATTACATTTGCATTTCTAATTCTGTCCAGCAAAGATGTTTTACCATGGTCAACATGTCCCATAACCGTAATGATTGGTGGACGATCAATTAAATCTTCTTCTGAGTCTTCGACAACAGGTATAGCTTCTTGAACCTCTGCGCTGACAAACTGGGTTTCATATCCGAACTCTTCAGCAACAATCTGTATGGTTTCTGCATCTAATCTCTGATTAATAGATGCGAAAATCCCTAAAGACATACAAACAGATATTACCTGTGTAGGTTGAATACTCATCATGGATGCCAATTCAGATACGGTAACAAATTCGGTAAGCTTCAAGATTTTCTCTTGTTGCTCCGCCATCTCCATTTCTTCCTGACGCTTTTGAGCGACACTCTCTCTCTTTTGACGACGATTCTTCGCTGCCTTTGATTTACCACCTTTATTTGATAAACGAGCTAAAGTATCTTTAATTTCTTTTTGAATATCTCGCTCTGATATTTCAGGTTTAGCCGTTTTCGGTTTGTTGAATTTATTTCCGGCAGCCTTATTCCCGGTTGATGGGACTTCAACTTTTTTAATTCTTTTTCTTTTCCTTTTATTTAAATTTTCAGGTCGTGAGCTTCCTGCAGGGGATTTCGGCCTTTCAACTGGCAACTCAATCTTCCCCAATACTGTTGGTCCAGTAATCTTTTTACGCTCAACTTTAATGGTCTCTACAACCTCTTTCGGAGCTTCTTTCTCAGGAGCTTCTTTTGCTTTGACTTCTTCTTTCTTGGTTTCTTCAACTGGCTTTTCTGGCGCTTTTTTCTCTGGCTTCGTTTTTTGATTTAAAGCATCTAAGTCTATTTTACCAACAACCTTTAAGTCTTTTTCCGGAACTTTAATTGGGGTAACCGTTTCTGTTTGTGGAGTCTGTTCCACTACTGGTGCTGGAGCAGGTTCCTCTTTTGGCGTTTCCTCCTCGGGTGTCTTAGAATCTTCTATAGATAAAGATTCTCGCTTTTCTCTATGATTTGAGACTCCTTTGGACTTTTCTTTAAGGTCTTGATCTGCGGCAAACTCACTACACAACAACTCATAATTCTCCGGTGTTAACTTAGTATTTGGATTTTTATCAATCTCAATACCTTTTGAACCTAAAAATTCAACAAGGTTTTCTAGACCCACATTGAGTTCTCCAGCTGCTTTTCCTAATCTTATTGGTCTACCTGCCATAATTTAATCAACGAATTTACCTGTGATTATCAAATTTATTCAAATTCTGCTTTCAAAACACGAAATACCTCTTCAATCGTCTCTTTTTCTAGATCTGTACGTTGAGTAAGATCTTCAATACTGATTTCAAGAACAGACTTTGCTGTGTCACATCCGATGGCTTTTAGCTCATCAATGATCCAGCTGTCTATTTCATCTGCAAATTCTTCTAAATCAACATCTTCAATATCAACTTCTCCATCTCTATACACATCTATTTCATATCCACTCAGCTTTCCAGCCAACTTGATGTTATTTCCACCTCTACCAATAGCTAGTGATACCTGATCTGGTTTTAAGTAAACCTTCACCCTGCTTTCTTCCTCAATAATATCCATTGAGGTTACCTTAGCAGGAGAAAGTGATCGTTGAATTAATAACTGATTGTTTGTTGTGTAATTTATAACATCAATGTTTTCATTT
Organism: Flavobacteriales bacterium; assembly: GCA_018665005.1. Classification (GTDB taxonomy): domain Bacteria; phylum Bacteroidota; class Bacteroidia; order Flavobacteriales_D; family Crocinitomicaceae; genus UBA952. Next base: position 5,037 of record JABJEE010000146.1, on the reverse strand, counting down.
CTTAACTCACGAACAATACCATGGATTCTAGATCCTTTCATCCCAACGCATGCGCCAACAGGATCAATTCGGTCGTCATAAGACTCAACCGCTACTTTTGCTCGTTCACCTGGCTCTCTAACAATCTTTTTGATCGTGATTAGACCATCAAATACTTCTGGCACCTCTAACTCAAATAGTCGCTCCAGAAATTCAGGTGCGGTTCGTGATAAAATAATTACAGGAGTGCTGTTTCTCATATCAACTTTGGCTACAACTGCCCGAACCGATTCCCCTTTTTTGAAGAAATCAGATGGAATTTGTTCAGATTTAGGTAAAATGAGTTCATTATCATCATCATCCATTACAAGAATTTCTTTTTTCCATACCTGATAAACTTCTCCGGTAATGATTTCCCCAACGCGTTCTTTGTATTTTTTGTAGATATGGTCTTTTTCAAGTTCTAATATTCTCGAAATCAAATTTTGTCTTAAGGATAGTACATTTCTACGGCCGAAATCAGCAAAACGAAACTCTTCAGTAACTTCCTCCCCGATCTCAAAATCTGGTTCAATTTTGATGGCATCAGAATAAGCCATTTCTGTATTTGGATCTTCCACCTCTCCATCATCAACAATCTCCTTATTCAAAAATATTTGAACATCTCCTTTATCAATATTAACAATGATGTCAATGTGCTCATCCGTGTTAAACTTCCTTTTGAACATAGCCCTAAACACATCTTCTAAAATGTGCTGCATAGTTTGCTTATCAATATTCTTAAGTTCTTTAAATTCTGAAAACGAATCAACTAATTCAATACTATTCATAACTTATTATTTAAACGATATTACAATTTTTGTTTCTTTTATTTTATCAAAGTCAAATCGAAATTCTTCTTCAACTATTTCTTTTTTCTTTTTTCCCTCTACTCTTTTTTTCTCTGAATGGATGATTACGATTCCTTTTTCATCAACTGTCGAGAGAAGCCCCTCAATTTTACTCGAATCTAAAGGTTTTACTTTTACCATTCGACCAATATTTTTTTTGTACTGATTGATGTGACGAAATGGTTTGTCCAATCCTGCAGAGGATACATGTAATTCAAAATCTTCTTCCTCTCTATCTAAGTTGTGCTCTATATTTCTAGATATTGAGACACATTCGTCAACGGTTACATTTTCCTCTAATTTATCTACCTCAACTCGAATCACATTGTTAGCGGATATCGTCAATTCCACAACATAAAGATCTTTTTCTAAATCTTTGATTCTTTCGTCAATCAACGCTATAATGTTTTCTTTTGAAATCATGGTATTTCTGCCTAATAAAAGAGGGGACTTTCGTCCCCTCTTTCTTTATGCCTATATATTTATGTGTACAAAGATATACAATTAATCAAAATAAAAAAGGAAAATAGCTTTACTTTTATACTATGCTGGTTGAAATTGATGATAAAATAGTGTCTACAGATCTTTTCTCAGAAAAATTTGTGTGTGATTTGGGCAAGTGCAAAGGCGCCTGTTGCGTTAAAGGAAATGGAGGTGCTCCATTGACAGAAAAAGAAGTGAAACTGATTGAAGACAACTTGGAACAAATTAAACCCTTCATGAGTGAAAAAGGAATACAAACGATAAAAGATGAAGGCGTCTATTACCTTGACGAAGAAGATGCGCCCGCAACGAAGCTAATTGATAAAAAAGAATGCTGCTTTGTCTACTTTGACAATTCAAACACTGCAAAATGTTCTATTGAAACAGCATATAAATCCGGGGAAATTGATTTTAATAAACCGCAATCTTGTCACCTGTATCCAATTCGGATTAAAGAGTTTACTGAATTCACAGCTCTAAACTATGAGGAGTGGGATATTTGCGCACCAGCATGCAGCCTCGGTCAATCTCTAAAAGTGCCTGTTTATAAATTCCTTCAGGAACCGATTACAAGGGTGTTCGGAAGTTCATTTTTTGATGAACTTTCTAAAATTGACCTAGAATTAAAAAAGAGGGAAGAAACAGATTAATGCTCTTCCTCTCCGTCTGCTAAAGGAATCGTTTGAGGTATGAAGTCCTCTTCAGCTCCCGGCTTAGAATAGTCATAAGGCCATCTATGGACAATTGGCAAGTCTCCTGGCCAATTACCATGTACATGTTCCACAGGTGTTGTCCATTCTAATGTATTTGATCTCCAAGGATTCTGAGGCGCTTTTGGCCCTCTAAAAATACTATAGAAGAAATTGAACAAGAACAATATTTGTCCAATTGCCGCAAAAATAGCAAAGAACGTTACAATAACATTAAGATCCATAATCATATCGTAGGTGCCTTGATCAAACTCCTGATAAACTGTATAATCATAATATCTCCTTGGCGCACCCGCTAATCCCACGAAATGCATCGGGAAGAAAACGCCATAAGCACCTATTATCGTTATCCAAAAATGTACATATCCTAATCTGGTATTCATCATTCTTCCAAACATTTTTGGGAACCAATGATACACACCACCGAACATTCCAAATACCGCAGACATGCCCATTACTATATGGAAGTGAGCTACAACAAAATAGGTATCATGAATCGCGATATCTAAAGCGGAATCAGCTAATATTATTCCCGTAACACCACCTGTGATAAAAGTAGATACAAGACCAATAGCAAACATCATTGCCGGTGTCAACACCAAAGAACCTTTCCATAAGGTAGTTAAGTAATTAAATACTTTTACTGCGGAAGGAATGGCTATCAGTAAGGTGGTAAATACGAACACAGAACCAAGAAACGGGTTCATTCCAGTAACAAACATATGGTGACCCCAAACAATAAAGGAAAGGAAACCAATGGCCAGAATTGAACCAATCATGGCCTTGTATCCAAAGATGGGTTTTCTTGAGTTTGTTGCAATAATTTCTGAGGATAAACCTAATGCCGGAAGAAGTACGATATACACTTCTGGATGACCTAGAAACCAAAATAAATGTTGATAGAGAAGAGGTGAGCCTCCATGATTGGCAAGCATTTCACCTTGTACAATGATATCGGATAAATAAAAACTAGTTCCTGCCATCCTGTCCATAATCAGAAGTAAAACAGCTGAAAACAATACTGGGAACGAAAGCACTCCAAGAATTGCGGTTACAAAAAATGCCCATATCGTTAATGGCATTCTTGTCATTTTCATACCCTTAGTTCTAAGATTTATAACGGTTACTATGTAATTCAATGATCCTAATAATGAAGACGCAATAAAAATACCCATAGAAAACAACCATAATGTCATCCCTAAACCTGAGCCTTGTTCTGCATTTGGCAATCCTGATAAGGGAGGGTAAATGGTCCACCCTGACATAGCAGGACCTGAGCCATCCCAAGCGGTATGCTCAGCTAGAGGAGCTGCTGCATCTCCAAGCTGGATGCCAAATAAACCACCGTCATAAACGAATAACGAAGAAAACATTAATAAAGTAGAAATGAAGAAAAACCAATAGGAAAGCATGTTTAGAAATCCTGAGGCCATGTCTCTTGCACCCAATTGCAATGGAATGAGAAGGTTGGAAAAGGTTCCTGATAATCCTCCTGTTAATAGGAAGAATACCATAATCGTTCCGTGAATAGTGACCAATCCAAGGTACATGTTTTCTTTCATGATCCCTCCGGGTGCCCAATTATCACCAAGAAACGTATTTAAAAAAGTAGATTCTTCTCCTGGCCATGCCAATTGAATTCTGAAAAAGATTGAAAGCATCATGGCTACAATCCCCATAAAAACAGCAGTCATAAGGAACTGCTTTCCAATCATTTTGTGATCTTGACTAAAAATATACTTTGATACAAATGACTCTTCATGATGGTGCTCATCATGATGATTGTTTTCGTGTGCTACTGTTGACATTTAGTGTATTTTTAAATATTAGTTTCTGAATTTGCAGGTTCCTCTGTTTCGCCTGCAGCATACGTGTTTTTAAATGTTTTTTCTTGTTTGGACGTTTCCCATTGTCGAAATTCTTTTGGTGTTAACACCACGACGATCATTTTCATTTTATAATGAGCTGTTCCACATATTTTATTACACATCAAAATAAAATTAAATTTAGAATCACCTTTCTTTTTACGCATTTCTTTGGTAGTTAAAGAAGGTGTAAACTTAAACCTTGTTGGCATTCCAGGAACGACATTCATTTGTGCTCTAAAATGAGGGAAGTAGGCTGAGTGAAGTACATCTTTGGATCTAAAACTCATTTCGTATTCTGTACCTTTACTTAAATAAAGAGTATCCGTTTGAATAATATCATCCCAAGCATATGTATCGTATTTCGAATCATGATTTTGTTGCATTTGAATTACTGATCTCAAAATCCGACCTTTCACGATTAACTTGTCTTCTAGTCGATCCATGATCTTTTGTGTTTCCGCATTTGGCTCCGGAATTACCACATTCACATGACCTTTTAAACCTTTAGCATCTGCATACGTATGTTTGAAGGTTTCCTCCACCTCGATAAGATTAAATTCCTTTTCTATAGCTGCATTATATTCTTCTTCTATAAGATTTTTATAAACAGAGGCGCTTATCAAATTCCTATATCCTGAAGCCAAATGGTCCAACTGAGCCAGTTTCAACTTATCCTCTAAATCCTTAATGAGTTTTTCAGTCTCTATTCTTGCCGCTTCGATGGTTTCTGTGGTCATCAATGCCAATGGATTATTTCCTTCATTTGTAAGCTTATAATCATATTTCCCAAGCTTACCATTCTCTCCAGAATATCTTGCTGTCCAATCAAATTGCTTTGCGAACAGTTCGATTCTAACGGACTTTTTAGTTGGTCCTGATGTTATCGAGTTCCAAGATCTTAATCCAAAGATTATGATTACTGCTAAAACAATAGCAGGAACAACAGTCCAAATGGCTTCTAGCTTGTTATTGTGGGAATAATAAGTTGCTTTTACACCTGGTTTTCTAACGTATTTATATGAAAAGAAAAACAGTAAAAAGTTAGTGATAAAGAAAACGATGATTATGATTACAAAGTTGAGATTCAACAACCAGTCTGTTTCCACT
>JABJEE010000145.1 GCA_018665005.1 Flavobacteriales bacterium | reverse complement strand
CCATAATTACGACCGCTGCACCAAGGCCGTAAACATATTTCATAATATTTTTCCATGTTTTGCTTTCAAAAAAGCTTGTTCCGTTTCCACTCATTTGGTATTGATTTTAAATTTTAACTTTACTTATTTTGGTTTATTTTTCTTTTTACTTGAGCTGAATATCACTTTGGATTTCTTCTCCATTTTCAAGATCTAAGTCTTTACCACCTCGACCGAGATGTGTCATAACATTTCTGAATCCTATATAAGACTTAGCTGAATCTTGATATTCATAAGTTCTTGTAGAATTATTAAGATAGTATCCTATATCTTTCCATGAACCTCCACGAATAACCTTTCTCTTTTTGACAGGATGATCGCCATCTTTTGCTTCGTAATTGTAATCTGAATTCATATCATGACCAAACTCATACTGAGATTCATCAAAAGCAGTAGAACACCATTCCGCTACGTTTCCAGCCATACAATATAAACCAAAACCATTTGGATTGTATGAATAAACCTTAACCGTATGGAATCCTCCATCTTCAAAATATCTACCTCTCATAGGTTTAAAGTTGGCCAAGAAACAACCACTGGCGTTTCTGATATATGGACCACCCCATGGAAACTGAGACTGCTCTAAATCACCTCTTGCGGCTCTTTCCCATTCAGATTCTAAAGGCAATCTAAAGTCATTGACAAAAAGATCTCCATTCGACTGCAACCAGCTGTGATAAATTTGAGTTCTCCAAACAGAGAATGCTTTGGCTTGAGTCCAAGTTACACCTACTACAGGGTAATTGTCATAAGCGGTATGCCAAAAATAATTTTTAGTCATTGGAGAATGGAAAGCATAAGTAAAATCTCTCACCCAACATAATGTGTCTGGATACACATTGATTCTTTCCTTAATTATGAATCTACTCCTGTCCGTATGACCTCTAATGGCATTGTGACTTCCTTTACTGTTCGAGAATCCCATATCCAAATCTTGTCCAGGATTTTCTAAGATTGTACCATACAAATTATCGGGATTGGCAATTTGCTTTCCTTCAATTGGGTTTCCATCAGAATCAACAGCTTGGTTTGTGTATACTGTAGTATCCACCCATACCTTATTATTATTGGCGTCCATGGTATACAGCGTTGAACGATGCATGTCGTCTCTTTTATAGTCTTTCGATAAAGGATCTCTTCTTGCACGATTATACAAGTCTTCATCAACAGTCCCAAGACTATCATATGAATAAGACCTTCTTGAATCTACAGACTTTGTAATGATTTTACCTCTTCTAGCCGCTTCTTTATAATCTATCCAATAATAATCGAAATATAATAGCCTTGTATCAATTTCTCTTCTACCATAGAATCGTTCTTGCTCACTGTAAAACATATCTGATAATAAGAAATTCACTTCAGGGTCTTGATAATCAATAGGCATCTCCCAATCCAATGTTAAGTATTTCCTTGCATCGATCCTTCCTAGAGTATAATCTTTGTTTTTTATAGTAACTGGATTTTTTTGTTTCTCTCCACGGTCACCATCAGTCCACTTTTTACCTTTTTTAGAGTAATTCCTAAATATTTGATCTTGAACCGACTGCATTGCGATCTTTGGCTTTCCAGGCTTTCCAGAAGTATAAGACGTAAACCAATCGTAATCTTTTTTGTCTAATTTGAAACCATTAATCAATAGCTCTCCTTTTACATTTTTACCTTTTGGATCAGCGGCATTTATACCATCAGGAGACCCCATAATTAATAAAGTTTGGTCAACTTTTGAATTATTGGTTGAATCCATAAACAATTCAAAAGGAGTGTTACCACCTTGAATATCAGATCCCGCATCATAAATCTTACCATATGGCCCCAACCTTAGCCAAAAATCATCAGGAATTCGAACATATTGTTCCGCATCCAAACCATAACTTCTTCTGTATAATTTCTCTCTTGCAATACTATCCCTAACCCAATGAACAAATTGACGGTACTCGTTATTTGAGATTTCGGTAGCATCCATGTAGAAAGATTGAGTAGAAACTGTTTTCTTTCTCGCAGTGTGAAGACCCATTATGTCCTCGTCATCCTCACCAGACTGATAAGCACCTGAAGGCACATAAGCCATTCCTATAGGTAATTTACCCGGACCTAGAACATCTGGATAATAGACGTCTCTTCCTTTTACTCCCACCAAATTTCCCTCTACTTCATTACATGAATAAAAGAGTGAAAGTAAAGCAACCAAACAAAATAACTTTTTCATTTTATATTTTTTGAGTTCAACGATTCCAAATCAACTTGCTACAGGTTTAGTTTTGGTATAACGTAAGAACTGTTCAAATAGTTACATTAAACTTTAGAGCCACCTAGGATGCCTTGTGCTTCCAATAGGTATTTCCGGTATTACATAACAATATTTTATAAGAATCTCATGTGAGCCTCTTGAAATATTTGCCAATTTATTAAATAATGTCAAATCATATGAATAACCAACAGTAAGGTTTTCCATAGGGGTATAACCAAACATAAAGGCAACAGCATCTGTAGTTCGAATAGTCAATCCTCCATACCCTTGTTTGGAATTCCCAAAATCATAAATATATCTTGCATTAATATCTGCAGAGAATTTAATCATGTCCGTTCTCATCAAAACCTGAGCGTCAATAGTTCCGCCCAAAACATCTTTCATTTTTTTACCACCCATTAAATAATAATGTCTGGCAGTTTGATAAAAAACATCATTGCCATTAAAAGTAGAAGTTAACAATGATTGATTTAAATGTGTGGATGAGATACCTGCATACCAATCACCAGCATCATAATAGGCACCAAAATTAATATCAAGATTAGTCGCAGCAAAATCAGTTGGCAAAGAGGCGTCAAAGGCAGTAGTTGGGGGGACCCAAATCGCACTGTAACCGAAATTAATGATTCCAACACCAATACCAACGCCCAACGTTCCTTTACCTATTTTGATAGGATAAGAATAATTTAAGTTTACATTGTTTTGTCTATTAAATCCAATAGCATCATGGTAAATGGCTATTCCAATTCCACCAGGAAAGAAACGACTAAGGTCAGCTTCAATATTTAAAACCGCAGAATTTGGAGCTCCATTAACTTTATCCCATTGGTTTCTGTAGATGGTTGTAGCACAAATAGTATTAGATAGACCCATTCCTGTTTTTCCAGGATTGAAACTCATTTTATCATAAATGAAATGCGTTATTAACTTATCCTGCTGAGCTGTCACGGACAGGGTGCACAGAGCTAGCAATAAACTAAGACAACATTTTCTAATTAGCATAAGGTTTTTTTAACACAAACAACTCACGACATTTTACAGCATGTCATGAATTTAAGACGCTAAAATAACTAATTTTCTTGATTTTGAAAACTATTTGCAAATTTAATTAAACACTAAGTCAACATAGTTTTTGATACGTTTTCCACCATAAGTCGGGCATTTCATTGTTCATTGCGCTATCGTAATCCTCTTTGTTACATGGAACTAGATAATGTCGCTCGTATTTTTTTCCCTCTTTTGGTGGGTAAGGAACTTCCATCCACCAGCGATCAGACTTATTGCTTTTGTTAAACACAATTGTATAGTCACCTTCATCTAAGACAACTGTAAACCTTTTATAGGCAGCTTTGCTTCCCATTGGGAAATCGCCCCATCTAGCAAAGTATCCATCAGAAAAGTACCACAAAATATCTGCTAATAATTTATCAGATATTGCGTTCAAATCAATATAATTAAATATACCTAAACAATTTACCTTGTCCGATATACCTGCATAACGTGCAATTTGACATATTTGTTCAGCGTAAAACCCATTTGGGTTTGATCCATGCGAAAACACTTCGGAAGCCTTTATTGATTTAAAATCCAAATTAATAATGTCTGCATTTCTCAAATGAGGCTCTGCCTTTCGGAAATCAGAATTAAACTCTCCCAACCGACAAATATCGAAAAACAATTTATCGAACAGCTTTACATCTTGAGGTCTTGCATATGGTATTTGAAGACCAATGTTGGCATGATTAAATAAATAGCATGGCCGTTTGAGCATTAGAGGTGTCAAGTAAGATTGTGAATCAGCCCCTTTTTCTGTGTCTCCAAGGTCTAAACTGTAGTCTATCGAACAGATATTGACGAGTTGCTCCAATTTCGCATAAGCATCATAAATACCCATTACTAAATCTTGCGAGCCGCCAACTATTATGGGTAAAACATTAGACTTGATTAATTCAGCAACAACATTAGAAACCGCAAAATAGGTGTCGTTAAGCTCTTTTCCAGGAAGAATATCCCCTAAATCATAAAAATTCTTGTTCCAATCTTTCCCCTTATAAAGCTCATAAAATGACTTCCGAAACTCGGAACTCGTTGCTTGAGCTTCCTTTGAGTGAGACCCTCTATTTTCAGGAACATAAATGATCGCTATGGATCCAGGATTAAGTGTAGGGAATTCATCGTTAAAAACCTCAACAAATCCTCCTATCTGATCTTGATGATAGTTTTCTTTATCAAAACTAATGGGATTGAAATAGATCGAAATATCTGTCATAGTTCAAAGCTATTTCAGATTTGGTTAAAAAAAGTAAAAGATGTCAAAAGAAATAAAGAGAGAGAAGTGGATAACTCAATCTTGATTTAAGATGGACTTAATGTCTGGCTTAAAATAAAGTTCTGATTTCATTATTTTTCCATCTTCGCGATAAATGGGTTTACCCTGCTTATCAAGTTTACTCATGTTGGAACGCTGAATCTCCTTAAATACCTCAACCATTTTGTCTTGAAGACCATGCTTTAATATTGTTCCGCAAAGAATATACAATTGATCGCCCAGAGCATCTGCAATTTCAATTAAGTCACCATTTTTTGCGGCTTCCAAGTATTCTTCATTTTCCTCAGACATCAACCTATGACGAAGCTCACATTCAGCCTCAGATAGCACTGGCGTTGGTTGATAATTGTTTTCTATACCAAAGGCGTTGTGAAATTTCTCAACTTCCGTAATTGTGTCTTTAATGGTCATAAATTAAAATTTTATTATTTGATCAATGGCTTTAGAAACTTTTTCAGCATTTGGTAAAAGCGTTAACTCTAACTCAGAATTTAATGGTATTGCAGGCGTGTCAACAGACCCCACAATTTGAATAGGAGCATCTAAATATTTAAAATTATCTCTTTGCAGTCTACCCGCAAGCCCCAAAGAAAATGAGCACTCTATAGACTCTTCAGTTACAATTATTATGTTTCCGTGCTTTTGACACAATTCATTCATTGCATCATGATCTAAAGGGTTTAAGCTTCGTAAATCTAGCAATTCAACTTTACCTTTATACTCTTTCATCGCTTCAAGCGACCAATAGATTCCACGACCATATGATATAATACCAATACTTTCACCATTTTCCACATGCAAGTCATCTGCCTCTTCAACGATTCTTGCTTTTCCTATGGGAATCACATAATCTTCACTTGGCTCAACAGACATGGCTTCTTCAGTGCCCTTAATCTTCGACCAGTATAATCCCTTATGTTCGAGAATAACAACTGGATTAGGATCATAATATGCTGCTTTCATTAAGCCTTTGAAATCTGCACCATTAGATGGGTACACCAATTTTACGCCCCTAATATTCGCTAAAACTGATTCTACACTTGAAGAATGGTAGGGTCCTCCCGAACCGTAAGCACCAATAGGCACACGAACAACACAGCTGACAGGCCATTTTCCATTAGATAAATAATACGATCTTGAAACCTCAGTGAATAATTGATTTAGACCCGGCCAAATATAGTCTGCAAATTGGACCTCAACAATCGGCCTCAATCCCACAGCCGACATCCCTACCGTTGAACCTATAATAAATGCTTCTTGTATTGGCGTATTAAAAACCCTATTGCCTCCAAATGTCTGCGCCAAGGTCGCAGCTTCACGAAAGACCCCGCCTAACCTACCACCAACGTCTTGTCCATAAAGTAATGCTTCTGGATGTTTTTGCATGATCTCTCTAACGGCAAACAACGCAGAATCAACCATAACCGTTTTTTTCTTTCCTTTCGGAGATCGCTCGCCTGATTCTTCTGTGATTTGAGTTGGTGCAAAAATAAAATCTTGAAGACTATCCGTAGATGGGTCTTCAGCGTTTAACGCCCGCTCATACTGTTCGTCTACCTCTAATTTAATCCTCGATTCAGTATTAATAATATCGGAAATTGAAACTCCTTTTTTTTCAAGTAATTTTTTCAATTTAGGATAAGGATCTTTTTTCTTTGCGTCTTCTAAATCATCTCTATACCATTCCATTCGAACACCCGAAGTGTGATGCCCTAACAAAGGAACTTTAGCATGAATTAAAAAAGGTCTTCGCTCTTCTCTGATTAAACCAAACACCTCTTGTACCGTATTGTATGACTCCTCAAAGTTACTCCCATCTATTGTTCGAACTTCTATCCCATTAAATCCTTGGGCATATTTACTTATGTCTTGAGCCCTAGTCTCCTCAGCGTTTGCAGAAATATCCCATTCGTTATCTTGAACCAAAAATAAGATTGGAAATTGTTTAAGGGCTGCCATCTGAAAAGCTTCAGAAACCTCTCCCTCTGTACAAGACGCATCTCCCAAAGAGCAAACAACCAATGGTTTTTCGCTATTCGAATGATCTATTCCTTCATTTTCCTTATACTGAATACCCATAGCAATACCCGTCGTAGGTATCGCCTGCATCCCAGTAGCAGAAGATTGATGAATAATTTTAGGCATGTCATCCCTATTCAATGAAGGATGCGAGTAATATGTTCTTCCTCCTGAAAAAGGATCATCTTTTTTTGCAAAAACTTGCAACATGAGCTCATATGGTTTGATTCCAATGGAAAGCAAAATCGAATCGTCACGATAATAAGGGGAAACCCAATCACAAGGTTGAAGTTGCATTCCAAGAGCAACCTGAATGGCTTCATGCCCTCTTGAAGTTGCATGTACATATTTGGATGTAACTTCCTTGTTTGCTTCGTATTTTTCAGCTAATGTTTTAGCCATGCACATGTATTCAAACCCTTTCTTTAATCCCTTTTGATCTAAGGCTTGAATTGTATGTTTTTGAGCAGTTTTTGTCATCTTGATAATTGAATTTCAAATATACAAAAAGAACGAGGTCATTGATTGATAATAGGAGGTGAAGTTTAATCTATTTAATCATTAATGATGTATTTTTGTGTAAAATCAAAGCATGCTGGGACTCAAAATGGCCACTGACCCGAGATGGGTAAATATCGTTGAAAAAAACTTAGAAGAAATATTAATTGACCATGCCTTTTGTGAACAAAAAGCAGCGAGTAATTCCATTTCAATAATTGTTCAGTACCCTCAATATCCTGACCTCGTAGAATCAATGATTGAAATATGCAAAGAAGAAATGGAACATTTCAAAATGGTTCATGATAAGATAAAAGAGCGGGGATTTAAGCTCGGATTCGAAAGAAAGGATCCCTACGTCAAAGACCTTTCGAACTATCTGAAAAAGAATAAAAGCAATAGTTCTAGAGAAGGTTACTTCGTGAATCAAATGTTGTTCGCTGCAATGATAGAAGCCAGAAGCTGTGAAAGGTTTAAAATTCTATCAGAAGAGCTTCAAGAAAAAGATTTACGCGATTTCTATAGAATGCTCATGGAAAGTGAAGCCAGGCATTACGTTACTTTTTTGAATTTCGCTAAAAAATACGGAGGCAAAATCGACGTCAACGATCGCTGGGAAGAATTCTTGAAATTTGAAGCCAACTTAATGACAGAGTATGGGAAATCAGAAACCATTCACGGCTAAATAACTTAGCGCTCTGAATACTTTGCTTTGTATTTCAGGTAGAGTGCTTCTTGAAAATTACTTGTCGATTCACTTTTACCATCAAAATAGATCATCGTAACCTTATTAGTCATCATGTCTAAAGCATTGCCCCTTGACACAAAAAATGTAGCTTTTTTATCAATTTCAAGTGAGCCGTAATCTTTATCTATCCCCATAATTTTGCAAGGGCTCAATGAAATAGACTCAACTGCTTGCTCCTCGGTTAGTCCATAAGCCATAGAAGTTCCTGCTATAAAAGGCAAGTTGCGGGCATTCATTGCTTCCATGTCACCAGCTCCTTGTAAACAAAAAAGAACGCCTTGTTCACTAAGTAAAGTTGCCGATTTGTATGGCAAATCTGTTGCCTCCCCTTCCAGTTGAGGTAATCCATGTATTCGTTTTAGCATTACAGGAAGTTTTGCGTCCTTTAATTTGCGACCTACTAAATGTGCATCGTATCCACCGACTAAAACAGGAAATGGAAAATTCATTTCGGTTACAAAATCAATAACATCATGAATCTGTTGCAATTCATTAGCATGAATATACACCCTCTGATTTCCAGAGAAACATTTTTTCATTGCCTCCAACCTCTGGTCAAATTTTGGTTTTTTTGATTCACAATACGCTTTTGACAAATCAAAAAAGGAACGTAGCTCCTCTTTTTGAGCGCTATACTCCTTATTTCTTGATTTGGGTTTTGGTTCCGCCCACCAGCCTCCACCAACAGTACTACTCGGCCAATTGACATGTATCCCGTCGTCCGCTAAAACAGTGGCGTCTTCCCAATTCCAGGCAAAAAGACTCATCACAGAAGATGCACCGGAAATTATTCCTCCTCTTGGAGTAGCTTGGGTAATCATTACCCCGTTCGTTCTTACCGTCTCCCCTACTTTCGATTCTGCATTGAACGCTATCTGGGCTCTTAAATGAGGATTAAACGCCCCTACATCATCAAAGTCTCTTGTTGCTCTAACGGCATCAATTTCTGTTAAACCGAGTGTATTATTGGTATTCACGAAAGCAGGATAGATCTGAGAGCCTGAAACGTCAATGATAGAGTCCCATTTATTTTCATTGATACTAGAGATTAATGCCTTTTTAACTAAAACAATACGATCCCCATCGATTCCCAGCAAACCGTTTTCAATAAACTCACCATTTCCTATATGTAAATCAGCTCCTTTTAATAAAATCTTTTGTGAAAAAATCAATCCAGGAACAAGTAAAAAGAAAAAGCCTAAATAAAATCTCATTTTAATGTGTATTTGTTGAAGTTTCTCCCTCCTCACCAAAGGAGTCACAATGGTAAAATTTTTCTTTCTTATGTTCGTATTTTTTTACCGGGTTACCTGCCTCTCTGTTCAAAATCATCTTTTGAATAATTCTCGCTCTTTCCTCAATATTTCGATTCTCCATTGCTGTTTTTCGATCAGAATCAAAGTAAATTGTTCCATCGATTATTGTTTTGGAAACCTTAGCCATTATACTTAATGGATTATCGGTCCAAAGGACTAAGTCTGCATCTTTCCCAACCTTAACGCTCCCCATTCTGTCATCGAGATGTAAAAGTTTTGCCGGGTTTAAGGTGACCATTTTCCATGCGTCTTCTTGAGACATCCCTCCATATTTCACGCCTTTTGCAGCTTCTTGATTAAGCCTACGCCCCATCTCGGCATCATCTGAATTTATGGCTACAACAACGCCATTATCATGCATTAAACTTGCATTGTATGGAATGGCATCATTTACCTCATATTTGTATGCCCACCAATCGGAAAAGGTTGAACCACCTACCCCATGTTCTCTCATTTTATCGGCAAGCTTATACCCCTCTAAAATATGCGTAAAGGTATTTACCCGAAATCCCATTGAATCTGCAACATGCATCAACATATTTATTTCCGATTGCACATAAGAATGACAGGTAATAAATCGCTCCTTTTTCAGTATTTCTGCCAAGGTTTGCAATTCAAGATCGACTCTTGGTTCACTGATTGATTTGCCCTTGTTTTTTTTCAGGTAATTTTCCCATTCCTGATTGTATATCCTTGCTCTGTGAAAACCGTCATAAAACACTTGCTCAACACCCATTCTGGTTTGAGGAAAACGAACCGTATTAAAATTTCCCCAATTAGACTGCTTAACGTTTTCCCCAAGAGCAAATTTTATAAACCCTGGCGCATTTTGAATAAGCATGTTTTCTGGGAATTCACCCCATTTCAATTTAACTATCGCAGATTGACCTCCGACGGGATTTGCAGAACCATGAAGCAGTTGAGAGCACGTTACACCTCCAGCTAATTGTCTGTAAATATTTACATCATCAGAGTTCACTACATCAGCAATACTTACCTCCGCAGATATGGCCTGACCACTTTCATTAACCCCTTTGGAAATCGCAATATGCGAATGCTCATCAATTATACCCGAAGTCAGATGCATTCCACTTGCATCAATCACCTTAACATTCTCACTATCAAACTTTAATCCTTTTCCAATTCGCGAAATTTTACCATTTTCAACGAGTACATCCATCTCATTCACAATTCCTTCGGCTTCGTTTGTCCAAATTGTTGCATTTGTAAACACTATTGACTCTTGTTGAAGAGCAGAATCCAAACCGTAAGAAACATTTGGAAACCAGCATTTACCCGTCTGAATGGTTTGCGTTTTTGTGTCCAAATCTTCTTTCTCTGAATCTAAAAATCTTATTGCACTCCATTTCTCCCATGTGCCATCTTTGAGAACAATATCTCCTTCCATTACAGCACCATTCGGTGTCACTTTTCCATGTAACACCTCTGCAAACTTACCTATTGAATCCGCTCTTTTTAAGGTCAGTGTTACGTCGTTTCCATCCAATTTAAACGCCGCTTTTGTTTTCGTAGAGTCTACTTTATTTCCATCTAAATCGGTATCAAACAAACTCACTTTTAGACGCTGGCCAGAACCAGAAAACTCCAATACAAATCGGTTATTTGGCCGGTTTAAATGATAGCTCCCCTTGACTTCTATTTCCTGAAAAGGCTCCAAAGGTTTTCTTTCTCCTTTTAACCAGATTTCATTTGCTTTTGCATTCTTATCTGTAAATGGGTCGGAGCTGAATACCGTAAAGCTAGCCAGCATATCTTTTTCAAGACGACCAATATTCTCTCCTTGCCCAATAAAATTTGCAGGTGTTTCGGTTAAAGCCTTTAAAACATCGATTTTATTGACTCCAGAATGAATAATAAGCCTAATGTTTTTCCAAAATTGGTCAGCAGATTTTAAACCAGAAGATGAGATCGCAACTTCAATATTATTTTCTTTAAGTATTTTAAAATTTAAAGGTGCAAGCTCCCAATGTTTAAGCTGACTCAAGGGAATCAAACGAGAAATATACGGATCGCTTACATCATAAGCATCAGGAAAGTTGATTGGTACAACTATTTTTGAATTAAGCTTTTTTAGAGGGTCAATTGCTTCATATTCATTTCCTGAACCCAGATAAATAAAACTTGAATTAAATTCATTGGCAATTTTGCTGGCTCTAAGGATTTCAAGTTTATCTGCAGTTTGAAAAAACCTTGGCAGGTGCATTTGAGACTTCCAAGCCTCCATGGATAAATCCGTAAAATTTAAATCTGATTTTGTATAATATTGAAAATCATAAAAGGACTGTCTAAGTAAAGCTATTGAACCCATCTGAGAAGAGGGGTAAGATTGCTTTGAATCGCCTTTGTTTAATGAATAGTAAGATGCTATCTGCGGACTCAAAATATCACTAGAAAGATTGTCTCCATTCGCCGAAACCAAAAGACCTGTACCCCTAACAATTCCTTCAT
>JABJEE010000144.1 GCA_018665005.1 Flavobacteriales bacterium | reverse complement strand
ATTGTTGCTTACCCGATTCTCCACCAAAGTTGAAGATAATGATGACCAATGCCGTCATGGTACAAATTACCACGGTATCAATAAATGGCTCTAACAAGGCGACCAGACCTTCTGAAGCCGAATATTTCGTTTTTACAGCTGAATGGGCAATTGATGCAGATCCCGCACCTGCTTCATTCGAAAAGGCTGCTCTTTTAAATCCAACCAACAACACACCTATCACACCCCCAACACCAATGGCTTTAGGATTAAATGCTTCGGAGAAGATCAAAGAGAAAGCATCATCTATGAATGAGAAATTTGTCAAAATGATATATAAACAAGCTATTAAATACATTACGGCCATAAATGGAACTACTTTCTCTGTAACAGAAGCAATTCTCTTTATACCACCAATAATGATTACTCCAATAACTAAAGCCAAAACTACTCCGATTACAGCACCTGCACTTGTACTACTCAAACCCATGAGGTCCTTCAAAACAATTGTTGCTTGATTGCTTTGTGCGGCGTTCCCACCCCCAAAGGAGCCACCAATACAAAAGATGGCGAATAATACAGCCGTTATTTTACCCAATGTAGCAAAGCCTTTTTCTTTTAAACCTTTACTCAAATAGTACATGGGGCCGCCGTAAACGGTTCCATCCTTATCGATGTCTCTATATTGAACACCCAAAGTACACTCAACAAACTTAGAAGACATCCCTAACAAACCACATACAATCATCCAGAAAGTAGCTCCTGGGCCACCTAAAGCGATAGCCAAAGCAACCCCAGCAATATTACCGTTTCCAACAGTTCCTGAAACCGCTGTTGCTAGAGCTTGGAAGTGTGTTACCTCTCCTTCCTTACTTTCATCATTTATAGTGTCCTTAATATCCCCATCAACAGCCAAATCCTGATTGCCCGAGCTAGGGTGATCAACATGGTCATATTTCCCTCGTACTACGTTTATAGCTTTTCCAAAATAGCGGAAATTCGGGAATCCAAAGTAAAGCGTAAAAAACAATGCGCTAAAAACCAAAAGGACCAAAACAAAAGGTGCACCAAAAACTTCAAAAAAGATTATGCCAGAAATAAAATCAGAAATAGGCTTAAACGCTTCGTCGATTTTCTGATCCAAACCTTTCTCCGATGCCAATGAAATAAAAGGCATTAATGAGGCAAGTAAAATAAAAAATACTTTTTTCATGTAATGTAATTTAAGTTTTAATGAATTTCGATTCGAAGATAGTCTTTTTAGCTTTAGGATAAAAGAAGAAGGCTCTCCTCTAAAGTTTTGGGTTCGTATCCTAGATCTTTTTTTGATTTTGACAAATCAAATCCGGTTATTGGAGGTCTTTTTGCAGGTTGATTTAGAGCACTACTATCCGTTCTATTCACTGAGGAGGTGTCTAATTTAAAAAAGCTTCCAATACGCATTACGAGATCGAATATTGACATAGATTCGGGACCTGAAAGGTGATATATTCCTTTTCGTTTTTGTATACAAATCTGAATACAGCCCCAAGCCAAATCATCCGCCCACGTTGGGGATCGAAACTGATCATCAATAATGTTAAGCACTTTACCCGTGGACAAAGCCTCCTTTGCCCAAAGCACAATGTTGGACCTAGATAAATTCTCTCCCTCACCAAATACAATAATGGTACGTGCAATTGACCAATTTGAATAATTAGAATTCATCAAAATGAGCTCTCCCTCCAATTTAGATTTTGCATAGACACTCAAAGGGTTCGGCTTATCTGTTTCTTTATAATTCCCTTTTTTGCCATCAAAAACAAAATCAGTTGATAAAAACAGAAAGTGAGTTCCATTTTTTTTTGCAGCGTCAAACAGATTCTTTGTTCCTGTAACATTAACCTTCTCGCATTCTGCTGTATTCAATTCGCAATAGTCAACATTAGTTATAGCTGCTGTGTGAATGATATAGTCTGGAGAATAATTAGATATTGTTTTTGATACTTCAACAGCGTTTGTAATGTCTAAAGAGCAATAATGGGTTGAAGGACAAGAAGTATTCCTGTTTTCCCCTTGAGACGTAGCAAGATAATTTAATTTGGAGGCATTCGAAAGCTGCCTAACGATCTTTTGTCCCAATAAACCATTACTCCCGGTAATAAGAATTTTCATAGCTCCCAAATACTTCTTTTTCTCTTTGCTTTAAATGTAAAATAATGTTTATGTTCTAGTAGCCAAGCCATTATAAGATAAATCAATAAAGGAGACCCTAAGGTTACAAAAGAAAAATAAATGAACCCCAAACGAACTTTTGTGGTTCGTATCCCTAGTTTACGTGCCCACCATTCACAGACACCATAGGATTGCATTTCAAAAAAAAAGAGGATTTTTTGAATGTTTCTTCTCATTAATTCTTTAAGTATTCGAGATACTGAATTACTTTAGGGGCTTAAATTCCATCCAATCAGGAT
This sequence comes from Flavobacteriales bacterium, assembly GCA_018665005.1. Lineage (GTDB taxonomy): Bacteria > Bacteroidota > Bacteroidia > Flavobacteriales_D > Crocinitomicaceae > UBA952. The sequence continues at coordinate 6,950 of JABJEE010000144.1, read as the reverse complement.
TGGCTTCCGGTGATGTCGTAGGGTCAAACTCTTGACTCGTAATCCGCGCCGTTGTTCTACGATTGATTTGATGTAACCTCTCAAACTTTGCTTTGTCTGAAGAACGAAATTTATTAATATACTTTTCGGTCAACACGATTTCTTCGCCATTCTCATTGGTCCATGTGGCAGGCTCTGCCTCTCCCATCCCAATAGGTTGAATCCTTCTTGGGTCAATTCCTTTTTCTTCAACCAAAAACTTGTAAACCGCTTTTGCTCTGTTCTCTGATAACACTTGGTTGTATTTAGCAGAAGATCTTGAATCTGTATGTGAAAACAAATCAATAGTAATGTATGGGTGGCTCGATAATAAATCCGAAAGAAATAAAAGTGAATCTTTAGACATACAGGTTTCATCATTTATAAAATCCCACTGATTTAATGGATAACGTACCTCTGGAGTCCTTATGTCTTCCTCAATGTGTACGAGCTCAACTTCCACGATAAAGCTTTGACTTTCGTTCAAACCTACCGTTGATATTTTAGCAGACTCCTTATTAATTAGGTACCCTTCCTTAGATGCATTAATTGAATATTCTTGGTCATCATTAATGTATCTTGTTTTACCACTTTTTATGTCCCATTTTATGGTTGTGCCTTTTTCATCAGTGACACCTTCCCATGAATCTGCTTCTACAGGTGAAACCGTTACTGTAGCATCTCCAATTCTGTCTTTCGGAGATCCAAACTCATGCACGATTACCCTTAAATCAAATAAGTTCGGAGGTATCGCATAGCTCCAGATATCTGGTGCATTTTGACCATTAGTAAGACGTCTTTCTGAAGTGAAAAATCCTGTTCGTCCTCTATCTGTAATTGCATAATCGTTACTTGGCGAGTTAATTGGGTAACCCATATTCTTAGGCGCACTCCACTCATTCACTTTATCTTTAACCGGATTAGAATAAAAAATATCTAAGCCTCCAATTCCTTTGTGACCATCGCTTGCAAAGAAAAACTTTCCTGACTTACCTATTGATGGAAACAGCTCGTTACCAGCAGTATTATAAGCAGGGCCCATGTTTTTTGGTTCAGTACTCCAAGTTTTGGCCTTTTTGTCGTATGTGACATACCAGAGGTCTCTTCCTCCAAATGATTTATCTCCACCACTTGATTTCATATCAGAAGCAAAAATCAGCATCTTACCATCTTGAGTCAAACAAGGATGACCAACAGAAATGCTTTCATCTGTTTTCAAATTCATTTTACGGACATTGGTGAATTCACCTTCAACAAGGTCAACTACCCAAATATCACACCCCATTTTCATTCGCTCTTTACTCGGACAACGAGTAAAGTACATCGTTTTGAATTTTTTGTCAAAACAAACAGTCCCCTCGTTTTCAGAGGTATTCACAATTCCATTTTCATCAATGGAAGTTACGCCAGTAGGATCTCCATTCTTGTCAAACTCAGCAACAAAAATATCCATATACTTTTCTCCAGTTATCGGATCTCTTCCAGAGCCAAAACTTTCTTCTCGACCTGAAGAAAAATAAACTTTATATCCCTTCTTGTCCGCATAAGAAGGTGACATGTCATATTCTTTTCGGTTGATTTTTGTTTCACATTTCACCTGATAATTAACTTCAGGCTCCATCATGTCGTAAAATTTATACTCTTCACAAGCTTTTAAAGCGGTTTCTAATTCGCTTGCCCTTGCACCATTTGAAATCTTTTTGAACTCAGAATAACTTTTTTGAGCTTTTCCATAGTCTCCCATCATGCGCAGCATCTCACCTTGCAAAAAATACACATCAGGATTAACATCAAAATATTTTAGCTCAATACAAACATCATAGTTTTCATTTGCTTCTTCATAACGAGAAATCAATCTGTAGGCCTCTGCCAACTTAAATCGCACATTGCCTTTTTCTTTCAAAGACCCTTTTGTACCTATTTTATCACAAGCATTTTTCAAAAGGTCAATGGCATCAAAATATTTACCTGATTCAAATGCTACATTTGCATCCCGTAGATATTTCGGAGCGGAGTTACCCTGAGCACATAAGTTTCCTCCAATGAAGAAGAAAATTAATAAATGGAATAGTTTATTCATTTGTTCAAGTCGTTAGACGTATAATTAAGGATAACAAAAATAAAGAAAAAAAGTCATTTTTTACAATATTCTCTAAATCGCTTAATCACAGACTCAAAAAATTCAGGAAGTTCCGAATCAAATGAGATTTTTTTACCCGATAAAGGATGAACAAATCCTAAAGATTTTGCGTGTAACGCCTGACCCTGGAGTAAATTAAAATTGTTCAAGATAAACTTTTGATATTTTGATGTTTTTATCCCCTTTAAAATCTTATCTCCACCATACTCGGGATCATTGAATAAGGGATGTCCTATAGATTTAAAATGCACTCTAATCTGATGTGTTCTTCCTGTCTCCAATACACACTGAACAAGGGTTACATAACCAAACCTTTCAAGGATTTTATAGTGTGTTACAGCATGCTTTCCTTCTTCATCGTCTTTGTAAACAGCCATTACTTTTCTGTTTTTTTTAGACCTGCCAACCTTCCCTTTAATGGTGCCTCCCTCCTCAACATCTCCCCATACCAAAGCAATGTATTTTCTTTCTGTTGTTTTATCAAAAAACTGTTTTGCGAGATTGGTCAATGCCATTTCCGTTTTTGCAATAACCAATAATCCTGTTGTGTTTTTATCAATTCGATGTACCAAACCCGGTCTACCGGCAAAATCAGAAGGCAATTCAGGCAATTGATCAAAATGATAAATTAGGGCATTAACCAAGGTTCCTGAATGATTTCCGTGTCCAGGATGCACAACCATTCCCGCATTTTTATTCACCACAAGAAGAGAGTCATCTTCATGTATAATGTCTAACGGAATATTTTCAGGGATTAACTCAAACTCTCTCACTGGATATGGCAATACCAATGCTACAACATCCCCTGGCTTTACCTTATAGTTTTGCTTTACTTTGGTGTCGTTTACTACTAAATTTCCATTTTTAGCTGCAACCTGAATTTTGTTTCTAGAAAAGTTTGGAAGTCGATCACATAAAAACTTATCGATTCGAATAATCTCTTGCCCAGGATCCGCGGTGAATTTATAATGTTCATATAAATCGTCTTGACTGGGTTCTGTATTAATTTCTTCTTCCATTTAAAACTTAATCACCTTAGAGAAATTCGATGACATTTCAGGAACACAAATGAAGTAAATTCCCGGATTCAATTCCGTTAAATCAAAATGGTTTGAAAACGTCTTTTTTAACAATCTTCCATAACCATCCAATAAAAGCTTTTGACTCCCCTCCAATGCCTTTGACACTTTAATGTTTATGATATTACTTGTAGGGTTTGGAAAAAGCTCAATGGGATCATAATCCAAAGTAATGTTTTCAATTCCCAATGACGCATCCATTCCTGTCGAAAAAATGGGTCTCATCATTGCACTACCTTCAAACGGAGAGACCAACCAGTTTCCTCCTCCATCTACGCTGTAAAAAATCTCACCACTATTGTCTATATTTCTATCAAAGCCTAAATTAAGTCTTTCAGGCTCCAATTGTCTCCAACCAACAAAAAAGGAGGTTCCTATTGCTACTTTTTGAGTGTCGATAAAGAAGTAAGGTGTAAATACGTTTTCGCTATTTGCATAAATGGGAGAGCGAGGAGAGAAGACGTCGTCTTCGTATAGCACACTTCCTGGAATTCCATTGTCGTCGTCCCAAACTGTCAATAAAAACAACTTGTCTGAAACATCATTAACTGATGGGACAAATGAAAAATCAATTCCAATTAAACTGTCTTCTTGGTATGCCTCAAAATGTATAGCCAATCTTGCTTGTGCCCCAGTCGGTCCAAATGCCGCCTCTGCTGTACCGTCATCATAACTGTAATAATTGTAAAATCCTTGAGTAAATCGAATCGAATCATTGGGCTGATAGTCAAGAGTTCCCGCATTCACGGTTGTTAAAACTTCAAACTCTTCAGACGCCCCAATTAAAGTTTTGTCAAACTCGTATGCACCACTTAAATCGTTGTAGGAATTCGAATAAGAATACTGGGGGAAATTTAACAAACCAGCTGCCAAATTGATTCCGGGAAGAACGTATGTCCCTTCATTAAAACCATTATAGAAAACTTGAATACTTCCATCCGTATAACTGTTCTCATCATATCCATTGTAAAGCAAAATATTTAACGAATCCGTCATTTTATTGACAGTAGATGATTTATAATGATCCCATGGAACTGAAGTATATTTGTCAATCAAAGTATTTACAGGATAAACAAATGAAAAATCACTGAACAAAGTATCGGTGTAATCCGTGGGTTTTAAAGAAACCATATTTAAATGGAAATGATCTAAAGAGCCCGATAAACCCCCATAGTTTTTAAATCGAAACTGAAAGGCATCGGAAAAATAATTTACATTCAATACTGGTAGGTGAACCATTTTAAAAGGGCTTACGACATTACCCGAATCAGACCAAATGTGCAACCATTGATTTTGACTCTGCGAATAAAATTCCAAAACAAGAGAATCCGATGATTCAGGTTCATCGCCAAGACCAGCAGGTTGATATAAAAATGAGATATACAGCGAGTCTGAAAGATTTGCACCACTTAAATCGATTGGTTTTGACGTGAGATAATCTGCATAACCTGTAGTCGCTGTTCCAATGGCGTATGGGTAACCATTGGCATCAAGTCCATCAAAAGTCATCACTCCTAAGGTTTGAGGGTTTAATGCAAATCTGTAATTGTGATAAACATGATTATCTACCCATAATTTTTCTGAATCCGACACTGACATAAAGAATTGTCTGACTGAATCTTGATAATATGGCGGATCCTCAATCCAAATCGTATCAGGGGTATTATTAACCCCAATCGTATCATAAATATAATAAGGCGGATACAATGTCAAAGAAGAATATTGCACAGGGTAAGAAGTGAAATCCGCAACATCTGCGTTTACTGGAGTAAAAATAGTATCTGAATATGTATCGTTGGCCAAGTCAATATAGCGGTGAAAGGTGACTTGATTTGTAAAGTAATCCTGATTAGAAATAGGCAACCCTGTTGATTGGTCTAAAAGCAGATAATACAATTCACTTGTCGTTGATGGATTAGAATAATCGGGTGTGTAATCTTGTATTTTACTGACGGTGAAATTATCAAAAAACGGAAGTGTTATCGTATCTGTAAAATAAATGAAAGTACTATCAATTGACGCACTCTTCAATACCTGCTCAACAGAAACATGAGGGTTTGTGGTCATTGGCCCCATTTCGAGGCTCTGTGCTTTAAACGAAAAACACATAAAACAGATTAAAAAGGAGATAAAATAGTTTTTTAACATCATTCTATAGGTTCTTCAATTTGATTTGCCCCTGAATTAATGAGTATGACAATTTGTTGAGCACGTTCTACCGTTTTTTCAGGAACGAATTCGGGAGATTGACCGAAAACAACTGCGGTTAATGTGTCCTGCATAGTCTCACAATCATTGCAAATGGTTGAAACCGAAGTCAATCCATTAGTGCTCAATAGATTTAAAGCATCTTGATAATTCATGCCAACCACATTTGGAAGGCTCGTTAATACACCAACTTCATTTTTCCCAACAATAAGAGTGATTTCAGCACCAATAGGAATGAATTCACCCTGAGTAACCGGTTTTCCTTTGTATAATTGTTCAAGAACTGAACCGTTCGCTTCCTTAGTCGGTTTGTATTCAATCCGCGAATCAAAACCTCTGTTTTTAAGAATTCCGCGAGCAAAATCAATATGCTTAAAAACCAAATTAGGCATTTCAGTAAGGTCTGTCTTTTTAGAAAGCCTCAAACCAATAATCCGATTTTCCTTAACCTTAACCTTGGAAAAAGAAGTGGGTTCTATCATCTGCTGTTTTACAATTCCATTTGGCAAGTCCGGATCATAAATACTGTCTAATATCTCATAACTCAAGCCGAGCTCTTCAAGCTTCATTTTGGCCTCGGATGACTTTTTACCCAATAAATTTGGAACAGCAATTTCTTCTCCATGATTGGAATAAATATCCAAATACTTTATCACTGAAAAAACACCAATAAAATAAAAAAGCATGGCAATACCTATATTGATCAAAAAAAACTTTGACCAAACAAATTGTTTTAAAACAATAAAGCTTCTTTTTTGAAAAAATATTTTAAGTTTTTCTTTCACCTTGTAAATATAAAGTCTTTTAAAGAATTAGAAGTTGGGTGTTAAAGAGTTTGTTCGGAAAAACTCCTCAATATACTCAACCGCCTCCTCGGAGGAGTCTACCGTCCTAAATAAGTCCAAGTCAGATTCAGAAATATTATTTTCCTCGTTAAGCATGGTCTTTTTTATCCATGAGGTCAAACCTTGCCAATAGTCCGTTCCAACCAGAACAATTGGACGCCTGGCTATTTTTTTAGTTTGGATTAAGGTTAAGGCCTCAAATAGCTCATCAAGGGTGCCAAACCCTCCAGGCATGATAACAAAAGCTTGTGAATATTTTACAAAAATCACCTTCCTCACAAAAAAATAATCAAATTCTAGATTATGTGGAGGATCGATATATGGATTATGGTTTTGCTCAAACGGTAAGTCTATATTGAGTCCCACGGATGCTCCTACTCCCTCTTGAGCCCCTCGATTGGCAGCTTCCATAATTCCAGGCCCCCCTCCAGAAATGATTCCATATCCTCTTTCTGATAAATCCTTTGCTATGGTAACGCCTAATTTATAGTATGGGTTATCTTCTTTTGTCCTAGCAGACCCAAAAATGGATACACAAGGGCCGATTTTTGCCATTCTATCATAAGCTTCAACAAACTCAGACATTATTTTAAATATTGACCAACTGTCATTACTTTTTATGTCGTTCCAATCTTTTCTATTTTTAACCATATAAAATTT